>NZ_JAMPNZ010000036.1:0-68864 GCF_028479625.1 Providencia sp. PROV197 | reverse complement strand
CCTCTGTTATCACTGGGTTTCCCCTTTTCGCCGAATCGGTTTGTCGTGACAACGGATGCGCATTATAGGGAGTCAGAAAAATCTGGCAACCCCTTTTTTGCATTTTTTTTTCGTTCGCTCAGCTTTTCAGCAAATTTAAGTTAAAGCGCTAGTTTTTCCAGCGAAATAAACCCTTCAGTTTCAAGTACAGGCCTTAAATCTTGCACAGCATCATTCATTAAGAGGCAATAAGCGAAGTCTTCTTCGTTAGAATCATGAATTTCTGCCTGATTGTTTATCAGCCAAACGGCTCTTCTAGCGATAGCAGAACCTGAATCTATAAACCTTGTTCCATCTGGTAAGACTTTTTCGAGTTCTTCTATTAATAGAGGGAAATGGGTACAGCCTAAAATAACCGTGTCTGGCGGTTCAGGCATTCTGATCCACAACCTTACCGTTTGAGCCACTTCATCTAACGGTAAAGTTTCCCCATGTAACTTTCTTTCTGCCAATTGGACTAATTCAGCAGAGCCCAGCGAAACCACTTTGCAGTCCGTAGCGAAACGGTCAATTAATTCTTTCGTGTACTCGCGATTCACAGTGCCTTTCGTGGCTAATAAACCGACCACGCCATTACGCGTGAGTTTAGTAGCAGGCTTGATTGCAGGAACCACACCGACTACAGGGAAAGTAAAGTGCGCTCTTAGATTAGGCAAACTGACGGTACTTGCAGTATTACATGCAATGATCGCAATTGTTAAAGGATGCTTTGCTGCTATTGCATTAACAATTTGATAGACCCTATCAATAATAAACTCTTCACTTTTTTCACCATACGGAAAAGCTTCGTTATCGAATGCATATATATAGTGCGCATTCGGGATCAGTTTTTTAACTTCGCGATAGACAGATAACCCGCCCACTCCTGAGTCAAACACAAGAATGGTCGGGCGAACAGATAAGGTGTTATCAGAAGTTGTAGCTTCCGGTAAGGAAATATTCTCTTCCAGCGGTGCGATAACCATACGCGGTCTCATAGTCTTTATCGAACATATTAGCTATTTTACCACGAATTGTGAGATGTGAAGTGATTGGATATGCAGCTGTGAGATCCCAAAGGCTAACGCCGCCTACTTTTGTGCGTTGCCCATTCCCCATTTTGTCATACCGAGAGCCTATATACTGGTAAGTGACCCCCATATCAACGTCATAAATATCCCAATCAAGTTGATATTTGACTTGTTGCTTAGCCCTTCTCAGTAAAACCTCATTTGTTTCTTTATCTCTAGGATCGATATATTGATAAGTAACTTGATGATGGAAAATTCCCGTATCTAGTTCACCAACCCATTCAAGTCCTTTAATTTCAGCCTTTCCAATATTTTCATAACTAGCGATTGGATAACCATTGTCATATGAAATCAAGTTATTAATATCATTATGATATGTGTTTAACTGCCAAAATAATGGGCCAGTTTTACCTTCAACACCGATTTCCCATTGCTTGCTCTCTTCTGGTTTTAAATTTGGATTACCAATAGTAGACCAGCTAGGAGAAACCACATGTGCATACAATTGGCTCAGATTTGGTGCTTTATAGGCTGTTGCATATGAACCAACCAGTTTATAGCCTTCGTAGAATTCCCAGCTTAATCCTGATTGCCAAGTTGTATGCCAATTAAATTCTGAATGGTGATCTGAACGAACCGCAGCTTCAGCTACAACAGAGTTGACTAGTGCGTATTGACCCGTTAAATAAACTCCAGTGTTATTTAACGTTTGTTTCTCGCTGATCATTGTATAGCTACTTGGTTCAACACTCTGACGTTGATAGTCAATACCAGCACTGATATTACCTTTCTCTAGATGGTAGCTGTTGCCCCATTGGAGATTATATTGCTTCGATTCATCTAAATTCGAAAATTTCCCATACTGCCCATATTTTGGATCATAGTTATAATCTTTTGTTGTACCGTAGCTGCCCATCAGTATGGTTGAATATTTATCATTATGATATTTCAAGCCTGTTTCATAGGTGCGGCTATATAATTTTCGAGTATCAACTTGAGAGTTTGTATGTTTATCATAATAAGCTTCATAATCAGTTCTATTGTCATACCCATATGCTCTCGCATAAGCGGTGATATCTGATGAAAACTGATGTTCAACACCTAACCATAATGCCTTACTCAAAAAACCATCTTTGTCTGGCTGCTTCCTATCACCACTAAACCCTTTCGCCTCTATATCAAACCCCTTTGTATACGTATAAGCGCCCGCCGCGGTTACTGTGGTATTTTCACCAATTTTTTGCTGGGTCGAGCCGTTATAGTTTTGATAGCCATGCGAACCAATACCCGCATTTAATGTTGTTCCATCGTTATCACTGCGAGTAATAATATTCACTACGCCACCAATAGCATCAGAACCATAAACAGCGGAACGCGCACCACGGATATATTCGATACGTTGAACTAATGAGATTGGAATTTGGCTCATATCTGATGAACCCGAAATACCTGCTTGATTTAAACGGACACCATCAATTAGCACTAGAACATGGCGAGACTCTGTTCCCCTAATAAAAAGGGAACTTTGCTGCCCCATTCCCCCATTTTGCGCAATATCCACTCCTGGTAAACGCCTTAACACATCAATCACGGTATTTGACTGCCAATGATCAATATCTTCACGAGTGACCACTGTCACGGGCGCTAATATAGAAGAAATTGGTTGTTCGAAACGATTGGCTGATACGACAACTTCGTCAGCTTTATTATTTGCACTTGCCAGAGAAGAAACACCGCATAACACTGCCACAGCAGCGGCCGATAACGGCAGCAACTTGTTATTATTCATTATGATTACACTCGGAAAATCAATTAAATTAAAATTCCGCGAAGTTGAATAAAAGGTTCGCGCTGATATTCAACAAAGCGATAAGACGTGTGGCAGGTATCGGACTCATAAGTTCCAAAGCGTTATTTCTATAATAAAAGAAACAGAAAAATGCTTGTATATATCCTAAATAATTCAAGTTACATGTAGGCGGCAAGCGAAGATATCCCTAGGAGCATACTGAAGTATGTGACTAGGGTAGCTGAGCGATGCTAACACCCATGTAGCTTGAAGAATAACGGGGATACCTTAATTACCGTTGCGCGTCAGTCTTGGATTTCAACCAAATTCCCTCAACCACACACTGTTATCGTAAGTTGAATAGTTATGAGTGTCTACGGATCGATAATGAAAACTGGACATCTTCGCCGCATTCCCTACAATTTCGCCCCTGATATGAATTTTTTACTGTTTTATGGGGCCAAGTATGCCAAACACGTTGCACACCAAAGACTACGAACTGCAACTCGCAGAGAAAACTGACCGTTTAAAGGCTATGATGGCCCCGTTTAACGCACCTGAACCTGAAATTTTTTCATCTCCAACCTCGCATTACCGGATGCGGGCAGAGTTCAGAGTTTGGCATGATAATGATGATTTGTTTCATATCATGTTTGATAAAGAGACCAAAGAACGTATCCGTGTTGACCAATTCCCAGTGGCGAGTCAATTAATTAATGACATGATGGCTGTATTGCTACCATTAATTAAACAGAATGAATTACTACGCCATAAGTTATTCCAAATCGACTATTTGTCGACACTGAGCAACAAACTGATCGTTTCACTGCTTTACCATAAAAAATTAGGTGATGAATGGACCGCTGAAGCGAAAAGTTTAAAAGCCACATTGGTGGAAAAAGGCTTTGACCTGCAGTTAATCGGCCGCGCCTCAAAAACTAAAATCATGCTTGATAATGATTATGTAGATGAAGTGCTACCTGTAAATGGTAAGGATATGGTTTATCGCCAAGTTGAAAATAGCTTCACGCAGCCGAATGCACAGGTCAATATTAAAATGCTGGAATGGGCAATTGCCGCGACGCAAAATTCAACGGGTGACTTATTAGAATTGTATTGCGGAAATGGAAACTTTTCCTTGGCATTAGCACAAAACTTTGAACGTGTTTTAGCCACTGAAATTGCTAAACCTTCCGTTGCTGCAGCGCAATATAATATAGAAGCAAACAACATTAATAATGTGCAAATTATCCGAATGTCTGCTGAAGATTTTACCCAAGCAATGCAAGGGGCACGTGAATTTAGACGTTTGGAAGGTATTACACTAACGGATTACCAATGTAATACGATTTTTGTTGACCCACCACGTAGTGGTTTAGATGATAAAACCGTAGAACTTGTCCAGGGATACGACCATATTTTGTATATTTCCTGTAACCCAGAAACCCTTTGCGATAATTTAGTTGAGCTGACAAAAACGCATAAAATTGAGAAGCTAGCCTTGTTCGACCAATTCCCTTATACCCATCATATGGAAAGTGGTGTTTTATTAACGCGTCGCTAATTTTTAAATATATTCATAATCCATATAAGAACGCCGCAATATCCTGCGGCGTTTTAGTCTAAATACGTTTTTTAAACTTCGTTTTCAGTTTCTTGTTCAAGTGCTAGCTCAGCTTTTTCTTTCTTACGCGCTTTCCAGCTTGCATACATCCATAACGCTAGAATCACGATAAACGTCGCTGGAATAAAGTTAGAACCAATTTCAGGGTTCTGAACGCGTAAAATCGCGGCATAACCAAAGATCCCAATGAAAAAGCTGCCTGCAACAAATTTAGGGAGTCCGATTGGCATCGCTTGGTGTAAGTAGCGTTGGTGTAAACAATACGCAGCCAATACTAAGGTCAAAATTGGAAAAAATGAAAAGTCGACTAGCGAGTTGAACAACGTTGAAAAGGTTCCATGGGTTGCAAGTCCGATAACAAAGGCGAGCAATAGTGTACTTCTTTCATAACTTTTTTGATCCGTCATTGATTCTCCTTATTATTTAGTAAGGTCTGGGTCAGTTTGATTTTGTTTTTCCTGTTCACGGCGGTACCAATAGTAGGCGCCTTTAGCAATCATTCTTAACTGTAATACCAGCCGTTCTTCAAGATGTCTGCGTTTTTCTTCGTCAATATCAAGCGCTTCTGCGCCTGCACTAAAGACTATCGTTACCATCGCTTCAGCCTGCATCTCAGTAAAATGGCGAGGCATGCGACTTTCAAGTTCAAGGTAATCAGCTAATTCCGCAATAAAATGTTGAATTTCCCTTGCAACGGCAGCACGAAACTCAGCTGATGTGCCTGAACGCTCACGCAATAATAACCTAAAGGCATTGGGGTTATTACCAATAAACTCCATAAAAGTTGAGACTGATGTGCGGATCACACTCCCACCTTTTGCGATACGCTGCCTCGCTTGTCGCATCAGTTGACGTAACATCAAGCCACTTTCATCGACCATTGTTAGGCCGAGTTCATCAACGTCTTTGAAATGACGATAAAATGACGTTGGTGCAATGCCTGCTTCTCGAGCAACTTCACGTAAACTTAAGCTCGTAAAACTCCGTTCAGCGCTTAATTGGCTAAATGCGGCTTCGACGAGTGAACGCCGAGTTTTTTCTTTTTGTTTTGCTCTAACGCCAATAGTGTTACTCACGGTGATCCTAATTTCTATGTCATTAAATATTAATGAACGCATTATTGAAGGTTAATAATAAGCAAGAGTTCACCTTCTAGCATACCTGAAATTTCTTAATCTGGTTTAGAGAAAAATCGACTCTTACTGCAAATTAGCAATTTTCAGAATTTCGCATATTACCGACACCGCTTTCTTATATAGAGAAATGTTCTCACTTCCTTCTACCCTACCTGAACCCTAAAAAATAGATTCACCAAAAATGCACTTTATTTTTTGCTTTTCCCAGATGTGCTTTCTTCTCGAATTTCAGATTGAAGTAAATCAGTGAAAGAGATTCACGACGTTTTAATTAGAAAGACAAAGGGAACGGGAAATTAGGCGAAATAACCAACTAATGATAACATCTTGTTGTCATTTTGTTTTAGAGCAGGTCTTACCTCATGCAACTTACCCATTTTGATGCAATAGTTATTGGTTCTGGTCCTGGTGGCGAAGGCGCCGCGATGGGGCTGGTAAAACAAGGAAAAAACGTTGCTGTTATAGAACGTTATAATAATGTCGGCGGAGGCTGTACCCACTGGGGAACAATTCCCTCTAAAGCCCTCCGTCATGCTGTTAGTCGTATTATCGAATTCAATCAAAACCCCCTTTATAGCGATAACTCCCGTAGCTTAAGCTCCTCTTTCTCTGAAATTCTGCAACATGCGGAAACGGTCATTAGCCAACAAACTCGCATGCGCCAAGGGTTTTATGAGCGAAACGGTTGCCAGATGTTTTCGGGTGAAGCCACGTTTATTGATGATCAACATGTTAGTGTACGTTACGCCGATGGAAGCTGTGATGTTTTAAGTGCCGATAAGATAGTAATAGCAACGGGTTCACGCCCTTATTGCCCTTCGGATGTCGATTTCAACCATTCGCGAATTTATAACAGCGATACAATCCTCAACCTTACCCATGAACCTCGCCATGTTATTATTTATGGTGCAGGTGTTATTGGTTGTGAATACGCCTCAATCTTTCGCGGATTAGGTGTGAAAGTAGACTTAATCAATACGCGAGATCATTTATTAGCCTTCCTCGACCAAGAAATGTCTGATGCATTGTCTTACCATTTTTGGAATAGTGGCGTTGTCATTCGCCATAATGAAGAATATGAAAAAATCGAAGGTGTCGATGATGGTGTTATTGTTCACTTGAAATCTGGCAAGAAAGTGAAAGCTGACTGCCTATTATATGCCAACGGAAGAACGGGTAATACAGATGGCTTAGGCCTTGCAAATGTTGGCATTGACGCGGATGGCCGTGGCCTTGTTAAGGTGAATAAAGCTTATCGCACAACGAATGAACATATCTATGCTGTCGGTGATGTGATTGGTTACCCAAGTCTCGCTTCTGCGGCTTATGACCAAGGCCGAATTGCAGCACGTGCAATCGGTGGTAGTCTTGGTGATGCGCATTTAGTGGAAGATATTCCAACGGGCATTTATACCATTCCTGAAATAAGCTCTGTGGGTAAAACCGAACAAGAACTTACTGCAATGAAAGTGCCTTATGAAGTCGGCCGTGCACAATTCAAACATTTAGCACGTGCGCAAATTGCGGGAATGAATGTAGGTAGTTTGAAAATCTTATTTCATCGTGAAACATTGCAAATATTAGGTATTCACTGTTTCGGCGAAAGAGCGGCTGAAATTATACATATCGGCCAAGCGATTATGGAACAAAAAGGTGAAGGCAATACTATCGAATATTTTGTGAACACGACGTTCAATTACCCAACGATGGCAGAGGCTTTTCGCGTTGCGGCATTAAATGGTTTAAATCGACTATTTTAATTGCCTGTCTTGATGGTTGCCTCTTTTTGGCAACCATCATATCAATCTACTAAACGTTTATTTTAGCGCTTTATTCCTAAACTCTGTTTTTATAATAATTATCCATTGAGTTATAAATAGTTTCAGCTAATTGTTCATAGCGACCACGTAAAGGTGAACCTGGGCGATATACCAGAACAATTGTCCGCTTAGGTTCAGGCTCAATACAATTTAAGTAACACACGCCATCACGACACGCTTCATTTGGCACCGCCAAGTCAGGTAAAAGTGTAATGCCACTTCCCGCTGCAACCATATTTCTTAATGTCTCTAAACTGGTTGCCCTAAAATGCGTATCTTCTTTTGCACCTGCTTGAAAACAAAAACCCATTGCTTGGTCACGTAAGCAATGCCCATCTTCTAACATTAATAATTTTTCACCTGACAGCTCCCCCATTTCAATGGTGTCACGGTCATGCCATGGATGGCTTTCATAAATAGCCAGTTTCATTGGTTCTTCAAATAAAGGCACAACAATAAATGGCGCTGTTTCTTTCACATCAGCCAAAATTGCACAATCTAATTTGCCGCTATCTAATTGAGCTAATAGTTGCTGAGTTTGAGCTTCATGTAAGTAAATTTCTAACTTAGGATGAGCTTGGTGTAATTGTGGGATGATATGAGGTAATAAGTAAGGTGCGACCGTTGGTATTAAGCCTATATGCAGTGGGCCAGACATGCTTTCCCCTTGCAGAGCAGCCATTTCTTGCAACACTTTTATTTCTCGCAAAATAGTTCGAGCCTGTTCAACAAGTAATAAACCTTGCTGGGTAAAAAGAACTTTACGGCTCGTTCTTTCTAATAACATGACGCCGAGCTCTTCTTCTAATTTACGAATTTGACCGCTTAATGTTGGTTGGCTGACATGACAAGAATCCGCGGCGCGTCTAAAGTGTTTATGTTCGGCGAGTGCAACGAGGTACTCTAAATCTCGAATATTCATATTTCTTTTCCTTTCGTGAATTCTTTGTCAAACCAAAGATAGATAATACCAATCACTATATCGATATTGTTCTGTTTTATCTATTAATAAATTAATAAATATCGCCATACTTCACTTTTCATACAATTTCATGCAATAAAATGAAATAACTTGCAATATTTAGAAATAAAATTGTATCCCATGTTTTTGATTGGTGATATTGATGACAACTCAAAAATAATTAAATTTATTAACCATACAGTTTTCGAGATAAAGACCCAAATAGATGTAATATTCGTGTTTTTATAATATGTAACTCGTATCTTTTATTCTTAAAGCGTACAAAACAATTAAATTATTTTTGTCGAAAAAAAGCAACCATTGGCTTACTAGAAGTATTTATTAGATGGACTCGCTAATATGAAGACTGAGTATATCGATATTAATAAACTGGCATATACAACTAAAGCCTCAATACTTTCAAATCACCTTGGAAGTTATGAATTCGAATGGCTGCGAAGTGATCATAAAGAAGGGCTCGTTAAAATTAGATATCAATAAACTAAAAAGAGTGTTTCGAAAGGGCTCTAATAAAGAGCCCTTCAGACTGCTGACAAACCGATTAGGTTTGACTGCAGGTTGAATAGGTTTTGAAAATAAATTAGGAAAATCAATTTATTGATTTTCGGCTGATAACACAAAGCAGGAAAAACCACGTTTTTATCCTGCTTTGTCAACAACCTCAAGGGCTCTAATTAAGAGCCCTTTCTCAGATTGAGGGTCACCATAAACCTTATTGTTTTATTTAGTATCCCTCTAAACGTTAATAAATTACCTAGATAAAGTTATATTTATTTTCATGGTTGAAATATTTTGTTATATTTTCTTTCACTCACCGTTAAACTTTGTAAGATTTTATATAAAAATAAATGTAAAATCACGATTCCTTTCTGTTAAATCCCCACAAAAAGTTATTACACGCTTATAACCCTACTCCGTTCGCTAGAAGATCAAACCAACCAAAAGCACACCAAGAAAGCATAAAACCATAAAATTATGCAAAAATAGCAATTAATTAGAATTTTACACCACTTAAAATCCAAAGAACAATTTAATAAACTAATGTAATCACGTTAGTTATCTTTATATTTTTAAACATTTCATTTTTTTGATTTACACATTTCTGGCATTTTTTTAATTATAATTCCTTCCCTCAAAACATCAGGGAATATTAATCACGAATTATTATTTTTAATCTATATAAGACATCTTCAATTTAAACATACAGCAAGTTGATTCACTAAAAATCAATGACGGAATACTATTATGAAAAATTCACTATTAATGTTAAAAAAATCATGTATTTGCTCATTAACCAGCTTATTTCTTGTAGCCGCTTTTACATCAATGAATGTGAATGCCAGCAATGATGAACACACCGGTATTATTCAATTTTCGGGTGCCATTGTATTTCCATCATGCTTCAATGAAATCAATGAAAAAAATATCAAAATGAAATGTTTGAATAGCCAATCGGATATGGTTACTAATAAAATAGACTTAAATGATGTGACAAATATCCAAGGGTGGAAAGTCATCAATGATGGTAGGGGTGAGTATTCATATAATTGGGTAAATGAGGATAAACAGATGGGAATGCTGACGATTAAATATATTTAATCAGAAACACGTTATGGGAATAGGGGTAGTCATACTACCCCCCATTTTAATATTCAACTCGCTATCACAGCCCCAATCGACTCTTCGCTTCCACTATCGCTTTCGCCACTTGTTTCTGAGATACCCCACCTTTTGCAAGCCGTTTATCTAAACATGATTGCAGCGAGAGAACCTCATATACATCTAATTGAATTGTTTCACTGAATTTCTGCAGATCGCTTAACGCCATTTCCTCTAACGCTTTACCTTGTGCTATTGCAGTCACCACCGCTTCACCCACAATATGGTGTGCTTCACGGAATGGAACACCTTTCGCCACTAGATAATCCGCCAGCTCAGTTGCATTTGCATAACCTTGTTTTGCGGCCTCTTCACAACGCGGACGACGAATTTGAATACCATCAAGAACCAGCGCAGCCATGTGTATGCAATCTAACCAAGTATCTAATGCATCAAACAGGCCTTCTTTGTCTTCTTGCATATCTTTGTTATATGCAAGGGGCAATCCTTTGAGTGTCATCATCATGCCAGTAAGAGCGCCTTGGACACGACCACATTTTCCACGGATCAATTCCAGTGCATCAGGGTTTTTCTTTTGTGGCATTAATGAAGAACCTGACGTTACTTTGTCAGATAACTCAACAAAACCCGCCTCCCCACTATTAAAGAAAATTAAATCCTCAGCGAAACGAGATAAATGCACCATACCAATGCTGGCATCAGATAGCAGTTCGAGAACGTGGTCTCTATCAGAAACGGTATCAAGGCTGTTACGCGTTGCCGATGAAAAACCTAACCAAGAAGCCAACTGCTCACGGTCAATATCGTACGCTGTGCCCGCTAATGCCCCGCAACCTAATGGACTAACATCCAAACGTTTTAAGGTATCTTTTAAGCGGCTTTCATCACGCGCTAACATTTCACCATAGGCTAAACACCAATGAGCAAATGTCACTGGTTGCGCTCGTTGTAAATGGGTATAGCCTGGCATCACAGCATCTTGATTATTTTCTGCAGTGATCACTAACGCTTTCTGTAGCTCAGTGACTGCTTCAAGTAATAATGCGACTTGGTCTTTACACCACAGTTTTAAATCTGTCGCCACTTGGTCATTACGGCTACGTCCTGTATGCAGCTTTTTACCCAAATCACCAACTTTATCAATCAGCTTACCTTCAACCCAACTGTGAATATCTTCCGCATCGCTTTGCAAAATAATGTCAGGGTTATCTTGAACTTCTTTTAATAATGTATTTAACGCTTGTTCTAAAGATTGCTGTTCGCTCTCTGTCAACACCCCGACGGTGACCAATGATTTTGACCATGCGACTGAACCGATAATATCTTGTTGCGCCAAGCGATAATCGAAACGCAATGAATCATTAAATTGTTTAAACCGCTGATCTGCCTGCTGACTAAAACGTCCACCCCAAAGTGCCATAACGGATCCCTACCTGATTGATAAAATAAGTTTTTAACACCCGACAGCTGTGTAACTGCCGGGTTACTGCGATTAGCTTTATTTTGCTTTGTTTTGTTCTTTCAGCGCACGAATACGTGAGGACAGGGAATAAAGACGGATAAACCCACCAGCGTGGCTGTGGTCGTAAACTTCATCTTCACCAAATGTCGCAAATTCTTCAGAGTACAAACTCTTATCCGCTTTTTTCTGAATCGCTGTTACTTGGCCTTTATACAGTTTCAGTACCACTTCACCCGTGACGTCTTGTGCTAAGGACTCTGCCGCTGCTTGTAATGAATGACGTAATGGCGCGAACCAACGGCCATCATAGACCACATACGACATTTCTAAACCTAGCTGCTCACGCCATTTGTAGCTGTCACGGTCTAATACTAATTGCTCAATCCCACGCAGCGCAGCCATCATAATGGTGCCTCCTGGGGTTTCATAGCAACCACGAGATTTCATACCGACTAAACGGTTTTCAACGATGTCGATACGGCCAACACCGTGTTTCGCACCCAGCGTGTTCAGTGCTTCTAAACACCCTAGAGGAGACAATGCCTTACCGTTAACAGAAACCACTTCGCCTTGTTTCACACCAACAGTCACCAGTTCCGCTTCATCTGGCGCATCTTGCGGATCAACAGTCCATACCCAGCAATCTTGGTTGGCTGCATTCCATGTGCTTTCTAATACGCCACCTTCAGTGGAAATATGCCATGCGTTTTCATCACGGCTATAGATTTTTTCAAGACTCGCTGTTGTCGGGATATTACGCTCTTTCAGGTAATCGAGCAGCGCTTCACGAGAACGCAAATCCCACTCACGCCATGGTGCAACCACTTGCAGTTGCGGCGCTAACGCCGTATAGGTGCTTTCGAAACGCACTTGGTCGTTTCCTTTACCCGTTGCACCATGAGCAACGGCATCCGCACCCACTTTTAATGCGATTTCAACTTGTGCTTTCGCAATAATTGGGCGAGCCATTGATGTGCCTAATAAATAGCTACCTTCATATAACGCACCCGTTTTTAATACTGGATAGATATATTCTTTGATGAACTCTTCACGTAAATCAACGACATAGCATTCTGATGCGCCTGATTGCAGTGCTTTTTTCTCAACACCAACGAGATCTTCCCTGTCTTGTCCCACATCGGCAACGAATGCAACCACTTCACAACCGTCATAGTTTTCTTTCAACCATGGAATAATTGCCGAGGTATCTAAACCACCAGAGTATGCTAATACAATCTTTTTAATGCCCTTTTTCATAACGTACCTATCCGCTCAATTAATTTTTTATGTGTATGGCTCGATTACGATGCCAAGATCCGAGTTCCGATTGCTGTACCATTAAACAGCTCAGGAAGTTGTTCTGCGTGACGCCAACTTGCAATATCGACGGAGCGTTGTAGTGCGTTAGCTGCGTCTAATGCAGCATTCACCTTAACAATCATTCCATCTGTAATAATTCCTTGGTCGATGAGTTTCTGCGCTTTTTGCGTGGTCATCTCATCAATTTTTTGGCCTTTACCATCTAAAATGCCACTGACATCCGACAATAAAACCAGATCGGCATTGAGTGCTTGGGCTACAGCGGTTGCGGCTTGGTCTGCATTCACATTCATCAGCTCACCTTGTGCAGTGATCCCAATAGAACTGATGATTGGCAAATAACCCGCACTAAGCAGCAATTTTAATAGTTTGGCGTCACCTGGTTTTGCATTCCCAACATGACCCAGTTCGTCATTTAACTGTGTGACAACCGCACTTTGTCCGTCACCGAGTGATAACCCCACCGCGGGCAACTGGTGTTTGATGCTCCATGCCAGTAAGGTTTTATTTGCCGTACCCGCTAAAGCCCCCGTAATAATGTCAATTTGATCCGCGGGTGTGACACGCAGTCCTTGCTTTTTCACCACAGGAAGTTGCAGTTTCTGCATTAATTCATCAACTAGACAGCCTCCACCATGGACAATTACCAGCTCACGCTTATGCGTTTGGCGGTAAGTTTGAATGGCAGTAAAAAGTTTTTCTAACGCTTCGGTACTATCGAGTAACACACCGCCCAATTTAATCACTAAGGGTTGCATGGGTTGTCCTTATTAAAGTAATGACTGAGTTTCATTGAAACCAAAACGAATATTCATGCACTGTACAGCCTGTGCAGCGGCACCTTTTAGTAGGTTATCTTCTGTACCGACTAAAATCAGGTGTTCCCCTTTCAATACATAACCGATATCACAAAACGGTGTGCCGACCACCGATTTCAATGCAGGAACGCCTTTATCATATAAACGCACCAATGGTTTGTTTTGATATGCTTCTTTAAACGTTTCGCCAATTTTCTCTGCCGTAACACCTGCTTTCACCTTGCATGTAATAGTGGCAAGGATCCCCCTTGAGAAGTTGCCCAGATGCGGCGTGAAAATCACTTCTTGCCCTAAATGTGTGGAGATTTCAGGTTGATGGCGATGAGTGAAAATACCGTATGGCTGCAAGCTCACTTCACAGAAGCTATTTGTCATTGAGGCCTTACGCCCTGCCCCTGACACACCACTGGTTGCATTGATAACAGGCCACATGTTGTTGTCTAATAATTTTGCGTCAATTAACGGCTTTAACGCGAGCTGTGAAACGGTTGGGTAACAGCCCGGCACTGCAACTAATTGAGCTTGACGAATTTTATCGGCTTGCCATTCAGCCAAACCGTAAACTGCTTGCATTAACCATTCGGTATTTGTATGTTCAAAGCCATAGTATTGCGTGTAGAACGCAGGATCTTGAACGCGGTAAGCACCCGACAAATCGAATACCACACAGCCTGCCTCAAGGAATTGCGGAGCGATATCGTGGCTTACTTCGTGCGCCGTGGCGAGGAAAACAACATCAATACCTTTTGCCGCCTCAGCCACATCAGTTAATGGCTGTACAGGAAGGTCAATAATGCCTTTATACTGAGGATATAAATCAGAAAAACATTTATTTGCATCGGCACTTTGCTTCGATACCATCAACCCTTGAAGGTTAATTTCAGGATGACGTTGCAAATAAGCGGCTAATTCTGCTCCAGTATAGCCACTAGCCCCGATAATGAGTGTGTTCAACATGTGCTTTCTACCTTGTACTCGTGACTCAAACAGTTTAATGTGTATTTTTATTCAAATAAAGTGCATGAATATTGATACTATTATGGATTAAGGCTGTCAACAGTGAATATTAAATTACCTGCATTTATTGAGATTTATCGTCAATTAATTGCCACTCCATCGATTAGTGCAACTGATTCTCATTTGGATCAAAGCAATAAAGCCCTTGTGGAACTCCTTGGTGGATGGTTAGAGACTCTGGGGTTTTCGGTCAATATTCAGCCCGTACCGGAAACACGTGATAAATATAACCTGCTGGCTTCCATTGGAGAGGGTAATGGCGGCCTGATGCTATGTGGGCATACCGATACTGTGCCTTTTGATGATGGACGTTGGAGTAAAAACCCTTTCGAGCTTACTGAACATGATGGTAAGCTTTACGGTCTTGGTACTGCTGACATGAAAGGCTTTTTTGCTTTTATTGTCGATGCATTGCGCGATATGGATCTTGCCAAACTCAAGCGCCCTCTGCATATCCTTGCGACTGCCGATGAAGAAACCTCGATGGCAGGAGCCCGTTACTTTGCAGCGAATACAGCACTGCGCCCTGATTTTGCCATTATCGGCGAGCCAACCTCATTACAACCGATACGTGCACATAAAGGCCATTTATCTAACGCTATCCGCATTACGGGGCAATCGGGACATTCAAGTGACCCTGAGCGTGGTGTAAATGCCATTGAGCTGATGCATGAGTCGATTTCTCATTTAATGACGCTGCGTAACACATTGAAAGAGCGTTTTAATAACCCAGCTTTCGTGATCCCTTATCCCACCATGAACTTTGGTCATATTCATGGCGGTGATGCGGCGAACCGTATTTGTGGTTGCTGTGAATTACATATGGATATTCGCCCATTACCAGGGCTGACATTGCAAGATTTGGATGAGCTATTGAATGATGCACTCGAACCTGTGCGGGCAAGATGGCCAGGTCGTTTGGCGATTGAGTCAATGCACCCACCGATCCCAGGTTATGAATGCCCGACAGACCACAAAATGGTCGCCGTGATTGAGCAGTTACTGGGTCAAAAAGCGGATACCGTGAACTACTGTACCGAAGCGCCATTTATTCAAGAACTTTGCCCTACTTTAGTCCTCGGCCCAGGTTCTATTGAACAAGCTCATCAACCCGATGAATTTATCGATATGCGCTTTATCGAACCTACACGCCAATTAATTAGCCAAATGATTGAGCATTTCTGTTTCACCGAATAAATCTAACTAGCCACTCATATAAACGCGACGCTGAAAAGAGTCGCGTTTTTTTATCATGAATTTTTTTCCTGTTCTGACTGAAAAAACATCAGCGACATAATTTAATTTAAGTATTGACTATTGATACCGATCTGGTAATTTCTATTTAGACGTCTAAACGTATAGATGCATACATGGATATAATAATTTACAAAGATAATAGTTAGTCTGCTAATTGCGAGGTTACAGGGTATGAGTTTTTTTCACGCGAATCAGCGCGAGGCGCTAAATCAAAATTTAGCTGAATTAGATGGCCAAATTAATGTTTCATTCGAATTTTTCCCACCTCGCAGTGAAGAGATGGAGCAGACGCTTTGGAAATCCATCGATCGGCTCAAAAACCTGAAACCTAAATTTGTCTCTGTTACCTATGGCGCTAACTCAGGCGAACGGGACAGAACCCATAGCATCATTAAAGATATCAAAGACAAAACTGGCTTAGTAGCTGCACCACACTTAACCTGTATTGACGCAAGTAAAGATGAATTAAAATCTATTGCTCGTGACTATTGGAATAATGGTATTCGCCATATTGTTGCCTTACGAGGTGATTTTCCCGATAGCAGCCATAAACCTGATATGTATGCGACAGATTTGGTTGAGTTATTAAAAGGCGAGGCCGATTTTGATATTTCAGTCGCGGCTTACCCTGAAGTTCACCCTGAAGCCAAAAGCGCACAAGCTGACTTAATTAACCTGAAAAAGAAAATTGATGCAGGGGCTAATCGCGCTATCACCCAGTTTTTCTTTGATGTCGAAAGCTATTTACGTTTTCGTGACCGCTGCGTAGCAACGGGTATTGATGTGGAAATAGTGCCAGGAATTTTGCCTGTGTCCAATTTCCGCCAATTAGAGCGTTTTGCCAAACTGACCAACGTGCGCATCCCTGCGTGGATGAGCAGAATGTATGAAGGGTTAGATGATGACCCAGAAAGCCGCAACCTTGTTGGGGCATCCATCGCGATGGACATGGTGAAGATCCTCAGCCGCGAAGGCGTGAAAGATTTTCATTTTTACACACTGAACCGTTCTGAGCTCACCTATGCCATCTGCCATACTTTAGGGGTTAGGCCTTAATCCCTCATTGTCGTGATGCGTTTTTGATAATACATCACGGCATTGCTTGCTTTATGAAAGCGTTCTAATTCCACTTAGTTATACTCATTGAACATGATGAGCGAAGCTCAATCACTCAGCGAGTATTTATCCTTAAAAAGTACCGTACCTTACTACGATATGCCACCTTGGAAAGAGGGCGTTGCTGAAGGCTTAATCAAGCACGCAAAAAAATACGGTACTGAAGATGCCATGACGTCTAAAATCAGTGGTTACACACTTGATGGCGATATTAGGGCTTCCTATTTAAATGCGGCCCAGTATATTCCACCAACCCCAAACCAATTAAATTAGCTAAAGAAGAAGCAACTAATAAGGAGATTGCTAGTTTAAAAGCCAACGATAAAATCCGTGAATTCATTACACCAAAAAATGAATGGGAAAAATGGGATCAATGGAAAGCAAATCAATAAAAAGTAAAAAGGTTACCTTAATAGGTAACCTTTCAATTCTCAGCTAAATCGGTAACTCGCTACTAACCTGTATTACGCATCCCTGCCGCAACACCAGCAATAGTCACCATCAGTGCTTGTTCAACACGTGGATCTGGGTGTTCTTGTTGGCGAGAACGGTGCAGTAATTCTGCCTGCAACACGTTAAGTGGATCGGTATATACGTTACGCAGGGCGATAGACTCGGCAATCCACGGTAAATCCGCCATAAGTGCTTCGTCTTTCGATACCGCCAGCACACTCTTAATATCATCCGATAACTGGTCACGCAGTTTTTGCCCCAATGGCCACAAACGCTCTTCCACTAAACGGTGATCATAGTATTCCGCCAGCCACAGGTCAGCTTTGGCATACACCATCTCTAACATCGCAATTCGCGTATTAAAGAACGGCCATTGCTGCCACATTTCATCAAGCACAGATTGCTTGCCCTCTTGCTCAATTACATGTTTCAGTGCCGCCCCAGCACCTAACCATGCAGGGAGCATTAAGCGGTTTTGCGTCCAGGCAAAAATCCATGGAATTGCACGCAAGGTTTCCACACCACCCGTCGGGCGACGTTTTGCTGGACGTGAGCCTAATGGTAATTTACCCAGTTCTTGCTCGGGGGTTGCAGCACGGAAGTAAGGGACAAAGTCTGGCTGCTCACGCACATAGTCTCGGTACATAGTACAAGAAACGTCAGACAGCGAATCCATGACAGATTTCCACTCATTTTTTGGCTCTGGTGGTGGTAATAAATTCGCTTCTAAAATCGCACTTGCATACAACGCAAGGCTGCTAATGGTGACTTGTGGTAGACCGAATTTAAAGCGGATCATTTCCCCTTGTTCAGTCACGCGTAAGCCACCCTTTAAACTTCCTGGTGGTTGAGACAGTAATGCAGAATGTGCTGGTGCACCGCCGCGACCGATGGTACCACCACGGCCATGGAATAACGTCAGCGTAACACCTTCTTTTTCACACAGTTTAATTAACGCATCTTGCGCACGATATTGCGCCCATGATGCGGCCATCACACCCGCATCTTTCGCGGAGTCTGAGTAACCAATCATCACCATTTGGCGGTCATCGATAAGCTCACGATACCAGTCAATGCTTAACAGTTTTGTCATGACGCTTTGTGCGTTATTTAAGTCCTCAAGGGTTTCAAATAACGGAGCAACAGGCAGTCGAATAGAAGCACCCGCCTCTTTGAGCAATAATTTGACTGCTAAAACATCTGAAGGGACTTTTGCCATTGAAATCACGTAGGCTGCGATGGAATCATTCTTCGCTTTCGCAATCACGCGGCACGTTTCAAACACTTCTTGGGTTTCAGCACTTGGTTGCCAATCTTGCGGGATCAATGGACGGCGGGACTGCAATTCTGTTAATAAAAATTGCTGCTTTTCTTCCTCAGACCACTGTGCATAATCGCCTAATCCCAAATACTGAGTAAGTTCTGCAATCGCATCGGTATGACGTGTGCTTTCTTGGCGCACATCGATACGCACCAGTTGTAAACCAAAGCTGCGAATACGGCGTAAGGTATCTAACAACTGACCATTGGCAATAATTTTCATATTGCAGGCAATCAATGATTGATAACAGGCGTATAGCGGGTCCCATAATTGGGCGTTATCCGTTAACAGATCTGCAGGTGGCAGAACTTGTTCGCCTTTCACACGACGTTCTAAATATTCTAACGTAGAGAATAATTGACTACGCAGGTTTTTTGCGATCTGACGATAAGGTTCGTCAACATCGTCTCCCCCTGCTAACGCACGCAGCTCAGGTGTGGCTTCCGTCATGGATAACTCAGAGACTAGAACCTGAATATCTTTGAGGAATAAATCTGCCGCTTTCCAACGGCTTAATAGCAAGACGTGGCGAGTGACATCTGCTGTTACGTTTGGGTTACCATCCCGGTCGCCCCCCATCCATGATGTAAAACGGATTGGGTTAGCTTCGACAGGAAGAACAGCCCCAATAGACTCTTCCAGTTGCTCGTTAAACTCGCGTAAAAACGCAGGAACCCCTTCCCACAACGAATTTTCTACAACCGCAAATCCCCATTTTGCTTCATCAATTGGCGTTGGGCGAATTTTACGGATTTCGTCCGTATGCCAGGATTGAGCCACTAATTGGCGCAGACGGCGCATGATGTTATTACGTTCATAGTCGGCAATATCATCGTGATCGAGTTGTGATAAGCAATTATTTACCTCGACCAATTTGTGGATCAGAGTTCGACGCGCAATCTCAGTTGGGTGCGCGGTTAACACCAGCTCAATGGATAACTGCTCCACCGCTTTTTGGATATCGTTATCGGTAAAACTTTTGTCTTTTAAGCGGCTGAATAATTTTTTCAGTGCCACTGGGTTGCTTGCCGCTTCCCCGTGTGGAGAAATACTGTGGTACTGCTCAGCCACGTTAGTCAGGTTTAAAAATTGGTTAAATGCCCTTGCAACGGGAAGCAATTCATCATTCGAAAGGTTTTGTAATGTCATCAACAATTTTTGGCGTTGAACTTCATTACCTGCACGGGAGGATTTGGAAAGCTTACGAATGGATTCAACTTTATCAAGTATGTCCTCGCCTAGTGCTTCCTTGATGGTATCGCCGAGTAGCTTACCCAGCATACTGACATTACTGCGCATTGCGGAATATTGCTGATTCATGAGACTCCTGACCTTGTGCTTCTGGCAGAATGCATCCCCGCACTAAGCACGGTTAACAGACTGCGACCTGTTTCCTGTAACAAAATTTCAGTCGGCTGCGTTAGAGTTGTCGTTTTGTGATGCAGCCCGCTAAATTTACCCTTGAGTGTATATTCATATCAGAAAAAAATGGCTTTGGGGGATTTTTCTGAAATTTAATTACAGCCTTATTTTTATTAATTTTTCTTATTTAAGTATTGTTTCAGCGCAATATATCGTCGATTCAGCACTTTTAAGACATGAATAATGTTGAAGAATTAAATCATCAGAATAAAAAAAGGGAAAAAATGGCGAGAATTAAAAAATTTCATGGATGCATTGGCGCTCTTTATAAAAATAAGAGCACCAATACAAACAAAAAATAACTACAGCAATTGAGATAATCGGTTTAAATCCGATTGAATTGCCCCAGCAGTGACATCGCGCCCAGCACCAGGGCCGCGGATGACTAATGGGTTATCACGATACCAACGACTTTCGATAGCAAATACATTATCGCCTGGCAATAATGAAGCCAATGGGTGGTCTGGTTTTACCGCTTCCACACCCACTTTCGCTTTCCCTTTCACTGCATCAAACCGAGCCACATAACGCAGCACTAACCCTAGTTCTTGTGCCGCTTCTAAACGCTGTTGCATTTGCTCGTTGATCACCGCGCTGTTTTCGAAAAACTCATCCAAAGAACCTGTCTGTGCTTGTTTTGGTACTAATGATTCAACACGTACTTCATCGGGTTCAATATCATAACCCGCCTCACGTGCTAAAATAATCAATTTACGCATCACATCTTGCCCAGAAAGGTCAATTCGTGGGTCAGGTTCAGTTAAACCCTGCTGCCACGCTTGCTCGACAAGTTCGCTAAACGGTACTGAGCCATCAAATTGCAAAAATAACCAAGACAACGTCCCCGAGAAAATACCGCTAATCGCCAGTATTCCATCTCCACTTTCTTTCAAGTCACGCACTGTGTAGTTGATGGGTAACCCTGCACCTACAGTCGCGTTATACAACCAGTGGCGACCTGTTTTTGAAAAGGCGTCACGAATTTGGCGATATTGCTCTGTTTGTGCCGCCCCAGCGATTTTGTTGGCACTGATCACATGGAAACCATAACTGGCAAAATCTATATAGCTTTCCGCTAATGCCTCACTGGCTGTAACATCTAAAACCACTAAGTCATCATAAGGATGGGAACGCATCCAAAGAAATAAGTTGTCGTCTGCATGTTCAATGGCTTCATCGTCAAAAAAGGCTAATGCACGACTTGGGTCGATACCTTGATAATTCAATAAGCTGCGACGACTATCCACCACACCTGCCAACACAAAATCGAAATCACTGCGAGCAGAGATATTCGGTTGTTCTGCCGCGAAAAGCTCTAACCAACGTGCGCCAATATTCCCTTTACCAAATAACACTAAGCCAATACGTTTTTCGGCGCGGAACAAGCTTTGGTGCATACCTTGGATCAGGTGCTCAGTTTGATTAGTTCGCAGCACTGCAACCAAACTAATGGCATCTTCTGAATGCCAAATGAATTCGACAGGCTGGCCTTTAAGCTCTTCATAGAAACGATGGCTATGTAGTGGTTTTTTGCAAACACCTGCGCCAACTAAAGCGACTAAAGAAAAACCTTCCCGTAACGATAATGCCCCTGGTAAAGCCGCTTCTTCGAGAACATTTAGCGCACTTTCGACAATTTCAGAGGTATAACACAATTGAATTAACGCACGGTCATCGTGAATTCCCCGCGCAAGTGGACGTAACTGAACGCGTTTGAGCAGTAAGTCCACATCTTTGCAAATTTGTTTGAAATCACGACCTGCTGCAATACGCAGCTCAATCAAACAGACATCATCATGGCTTGTGACAATTTTTGCCCCTGCACCAGAGGCTAAAACGCGTTCAATTTTTGTAGAGCCCTGCTCTGGCTGGTAACTACACCTAAGTTGCAAATCAATATTGCTTACAGAAACAGGCTGTAAAGTACGTGTATGTAAAACAGGAGCCGCTAAACGCGCTAATTCACTTGCTTCATCAAGGCGCAATAAGGGCAGCAAACAGGCATCTTTCACTTTACGAGGGTCCGCACTGTACACCCCTGCAACATCACTCCAAATTGTGACTTTTGCCACATCTGCCAATGCTCCCACTTGGGTCGCCGAATAATCACTCCCATTGCGCCCCAATAGAACTGTTTCACCCTGCTGATTACGCGAGATAAACCCAGTCACAACAATACGGCGATTAGGTAATTGCGTTAACTGCTGCTGTAATAAATAGCGTGATTTTATTTCATCAACTTGTGGCTGTGCAGCACGTTCAGCGCGTAGAAATAGACGTGCATCTAACCAAGCACTTGGCATGCCAGTTTGTGTGAGTACTTCCGCCATTAAGCGTGCCGACCAAATTTCACCATGGCCAACCACTTCCGCATAAACCGCATCATTAACGGGATGATCAAGCAAAGCACTTAAACGCTCTAAGTCTTGAATAAATAACCGCCCTAAAGTCTCTGCCTGTTTTTCTGGCAAAAGATTTTCAATTAGCTCAAGCTGATAACGACGTAAAGATTGCTGTACCTGATGAGCCGAAATACGGTCACTTTGGCTCAATTTCAGCCAATTAATCAATTGATTAGTTGTACTGCCAGCTGCAGAAACCACCATTAAATCATCGGGTTGGCTATAGTTTGCCATAATAGCTGCGACCCGCTGATAACACTTTGCATCCGCTAAACTACTTCCCCCAAACTTATGTAACTGACGGTGACAAGGAGCCACCTCAACCGCTGTTAGTACACTCATCAAAAAACTCCGCTAACGTTGTGCCGCAACCTTAAATGCTTGATCTAAATCTGCAATTAAATCCTGCACATCTTCAATCCCGACTGAAATACGCAATAAACTGTCTGTAATACCTGCCTCAAAACGCGCCTGTGCTGACATCCCTGCATGGGTCATTGTGGCTGTATGTGAAATCAATGTTTCTACCCCACCTAATGATTCCGCTAATGTAAACAGCTTTAGTGCACTCAAGAAATGACGTAATTGTGACTCATCACCTGCAAATTCAAAACTTAACATCGCCCCAAACCCTTTTTGTTGTTTGAGTGCAATTTCATGGCCTGGATGATCTTCCAGTGCAGGATAATACAATTTTTTGACCAAAGGCTGAGCTTTAAGATATTTTACGATTTCATGTGCATTTTGTTGTTGCTGTAAAATACGCGGGGACAAGGTTCGAATGCCCCTCAACAATAAATAGCTATCAAACGCCCCGCCTGTTACGCCAATATTATTGGCCCACCACGCTAATTCTATTGCCCATTTCTCTTCTTTTGCAATCACAACCCCTGCCACAATATCTGAGTGACCATTAAGATATTTTGTACACGAATGCACAACAAAATCGGCACCGAGCGAGATAGGTTGCTGAAGTATCGGGCTCAAAAACGTGTTATCCACCACGACCAATGCGCCAACTTCATGGGCTAACTGAGTAATCTGCTGGATATCAAAAATTCTTAATAGCGGGTTACTTGGCGTTTCGATAAGAACTAATTTTGGTTTTTTCGCCAACGCCGCTTTTAATGCCGTTTCATCACTTTGGTCGACAAACTGAACTTGATATGCCCCGCGTTCATGCAGACTGTTAAATAAACGGTAGCTGCCGCCGTAACAATCATGTGGGGCGACTAATAAATCTCCTGGTCGCAAAAATACAGTACATATTAGGTGAAGCGCCGACATACCGCTATTTGTCATCACTGCTCCGCTACCACCTTCCAGCTGTGCCAATGTTTTTTGCACAATATCACGTCCTGGGTTGCCACGACGTGAATAATCATGAGCCCGAGGCTCATTAAAGTCAGTAAAATTATAGGTACTGGATAAATAAATGGGAGGCACTACGCAACCAAATTGTTGGTCTTCATTTAATCCATTATGAATTGCGATGGTTGACGGCTTGTAAGTCATAAACGCTTCTCCTGAACAGTGATAGACCAAATCATACCCATTGGATGTTTAGACGTCAACATATCTAGACGTCTAAACCTCTTTACGTTTATATCAAGTAATGGAATAATCAGCCTTAATAATTATGTGTTAATTGATAGTCAATCGCATAAGTAGGCTTAGATCGTTAATTTTACGCAATATTTTGTGTTAAACTACATTAAGTCGCGCCTAACATATATGCAGGCATTCTCGATTTAGAGCTTAGAATAAGTTTCTATTAAAAAGAATATGCATATTATTTTTTATTATTACTGAAAATATCCAAGGTATCTCATGGCTGAATGGAATGGTGAATATGTCAGTCCGTATGCTGAACATGGCAAAAAGAGTGAGCAAGTAAAAAAAATTACAGTATCTATTCCGTTAAAGGTACTCAAAATTTTAACTGACGAACGTACTCGCCGTCAGATTAACAACTTACGTCATGCCACTAACAGTGAATTACTGTGTGAAGCATTTTTACATGCGTTCACTGGACAACCACTGCCAAATGATGAAGATCTGCGTAAAGAACGCAATGACGAGATCCCAGAAGCCGCAAAAGAAATTATGCGCGAATTGGGTATTGACCCAGAAACGTGGGAATATTAATTCTTACGAATTGCACTTACGCATTCCAAATACCCGTACTACGCCACAATCTCTGTGGCGTAGTGCCGTTTCCTAGATAAAAAATGGGCTAGATTCTTCTGAATTATTTTCAATTCAGAATCCCCCTCAGGCTTTATTCACTCCCACGCTCTACACTTTCGAGTATTAATCCATAGCCATAGCTAATAGTTAAAATCACGAAGGATAGTGCAATGAATAAATACAATCTGGCTTTAATTGGGCTACTAAGCGGTATGTTACTGGTCACCGCGGGGTGTGGGAATCGCCCATATGCGGAATTCCAAGACAATAAAGATGTCGCAGCACCCCAATCTTCAGCGAAAAAACTCGGGACAAAATGGGGGGAAGATATCAATTCTGCGGTTACCACCGTTAATGCCACACGCTTAACCAACACGCCTTTTGATACTGCTGCTATCTATTACCGTGGCGAACGAGTTCCTAACCATCTTCAAACCATGAGCTATATCGCGTTATCTCCCGTCGAAATTCGGGTGACAGATGAACGTGGTCGTAAAATGCCAATGTACCGTAATAACCAAGGGCAATATATTTTGCCTGCTCAAGAAGGCCAACGTTACCAATTAACCATCAAAAATACCGATAGAAATCGGATTTATGAAGTGGTGACAAGCGTCGATGGCATTGATGTATTAAATGGCCGCGCAGGTTCTTATCAAAATAGTGGATATTTAATTCGCCCTAGAAGTGAAGTGACTATTGAAGGCTTCCGTAAAAGCCAAGATCAAGTCGCCGCATTCCGTTTTGCCGCTCCGCAAGAGTCCTATGTGAATCAAAATGCCCAAGGCGATGAACGAAATATTGGCGTCATTGGTTTTGCACTTCTTGAAGTCCGTGAAGAATTACCTGATTGTGAAGCCAATCCGTTCCCAGCAGATACGCAATACGCACCGGCTCCGTGCCGTAAGCGATAGATAATAAGCTATCGCTTCTTAGACGCGGGTAAATCTGATGTCAGTTATAACGACGATGGCGATACACTCAAGTCTAAAGTATAAGCCCGTAGTAATGATGGCATGTTCGGCGTGCTTAACCGTTTCTAATTTATTCGGTTAAAAACAAGAAACGCCTATTTTAGGCATTAAAAAAGGGAAACTGAGTTTCCCTTTTTTTCGCATTTCACAAGTTCGATTATTTTTTAGAACCTGGGATGCTGAAACGTTGGTTGAAGCGATCAACACGACCACCAGTTGCAACATCACGCTGTTTACCAGTATAGAACGGGTGGCAGTTACCACAAACGTCCAGGTTCAGCGAGTGACCAGCAGTTGAATTAATTTTCATTACATTACCGCAAGAACAAGTTGCAGTAACTTCTTCGTATTTAGGGTGAATACCTTTTTTCATGGGAGAACCTCTATTAAGGCCGTGTCGCCATTCCAGCCCTAACGCCGGACACCACACGTCGTGTTGATTGAATTTACGTATTGGTAAAATTAAGTACCAAAGGCGGCGGATCATACAGAAATTCTGTTTATCACGCAATGAAAACCGAGTAAATTTTGTGATACTCTAGTGAAATATTATTGTTATCATCGCATAAAAAATAGACGGAAACCCAGTTATGATCGTCGTTCAGGTGGCTTTACCTGTTCCTTTAAACCGCACTTTTGATTATCGACTGCCAGATAACATGCCACTTCCTGTTGTGGGGAGCCGTGTGATGGTACCATTTGGTAAACGCCAAGCCCTTGGTATTGTGGTCAAACATAGCGATAAAAGCGAGTTTACAGAAGATCAGCTAAAAACCATCGAACTGGTTCTAGACACACAAACACTGTTTCCTGATGATGTGTGGCAGCTCTTACTGTGGTCTTCTCAATATTACCATTACCCGATAGGCGAGGTTCTCTTTCATGCCTTACCAATATTACTGCGCCAAGGGAAAGCCGCTGAATTTACGCCAATCTGGCAATGGCAAGTCACTAAAACGGGAAGCGCTGCCGATCTCAATGAATTTAAGCGATCGCCCAAACAGCAACAAGCGCTAGCACTCCTCAAACGCCGCGCGGTTTATCGCCATCAAGTTAGTGAGCTTGAAATCAGTGAAAGCGCGCTACAATCCCTTAAAAAGAAAGAGTATGTCGAACTACATCCTGTGCAACCGACTGCCGAAAAATGGCAATCCACTTTTGAAGTGTGCGGTGAACGGTTACGTCTTAATAGTGAACAAGCTACAGCTGTCGGGGCGATACGTGCTCAAGACGATGAGTTTTCGCCTTGGTTACTAGCAGGTATCACGGGCTCAGGGAAAACAGAAGTCTATTTGAGTGTGCTAGAAAATGTGCTGGCACAAGGAAAACAAGCGCTCGTCCTGGTGCCTGAAATTGGTTTAACGCCACAAACGATTAACCGCTTTCGCGAACGGTTTAAAGCCCCTGTGGATGTGCTACATTCCGCTCTTAATGATAGCGAACGCTTAGCCGTCTGGTTACGCGCTAAATTAGGCCAAACCGCCATTATCATTGGTACGCGCTCTGCCCTTTTTACGCCATTTGCCAACCTCG
Organism: Providencia sp. PROV197; assembly: GCF_028479625.1. Taxonomy (NCBI): domain Bacteria; kingdom Pseudomonadati; phylum Pseudomonadota; class Gammaproteobacteria; order Enterobacterales; family Morganellaceae; genus Providencia; species Providencia sp. PROV197. The sequence goes on along the minus strand of NZ_JAMPNZ010000036.1, from coordinate 41,559 downwards.
GCATCATTATTATTGATGAAGAACACGACAATTCATACAAACAACAGGATGGCTGGCGTTATCACGCACGGGATTTGGCCGTTTTTAGAGCGAAAAAAAATAACATCCCAATAGTGATGGGCACTGCAACCCCTTCACTCGAAACCTTACTCAATGTGAAGCAACAAAAATATCGCCAACTAAATCTGACTATCCGCGCAGGAAATGCACGCCCTGCTACACAGCATTTAATTGATTTAAAAGGCCAACCGTTGAAGTTTGGTCTTTCACACTTGCTTATCCAACACATTAAAGAGCATCTAGCACAAAATAATCAGGTGATTTTGTTTTTAAATCGCCGCGGCTACTCCCCTGCGCTGATTTGCCATGAATGTGGTTGGATTGCTGAGTGCCAACGCTGCGACCACTACTATACGTTGCACCAAAACTTCCACCAGTTACGCTGCCACCACTGTGATAGCCAGCGCCCCGTCCCTCGCCAATGCCCACAATGCGGCTCAACCCATTTGGTTCCCGTTGGCATGGGAACGGAACAACTCGAAGAAGGGATATCGGAGCTATTCCCTAATACCCCTGTCACACGCATTGACCGAGATACAACAAGCCGCAAAGGGGAACTTGAACAACACTTGAACCAAGTCCACGAGGGCGGAGCTCGCATTTTAATTGGTACGCAAATGTTAGCCAAAGGCCATCATTTTCCTGATGTTACGCTAGTCGCATTACTGGATGTCGATGGTGCCCTCTTTTCCAGTGATTTTCGCGCCGCAGAGCGTTTTGCTCAACTGTATGTGCAGGTTTCAGGTCGTGCAGGTCGTGCGGGTAAACAAGGGGAAGTACTTTTACAAACTCACCACCCTGAACACCCTTTACTATTAACCTTATTGGAAAACGGCTATAACGCATTTACTCAAGAAGCGATGGAAGAACGCCGTGTAGCAATGCTCCCACCTTATACCAACCATATTTTGATCCGCTCAGAAGATCATAATAACCAGGACTCACGACAGTTCTTACAAAATGTCCGTCAGTACATCACAGAGCACCCACAAAGCGATGCTAAGCTATGGATTTTAGGGCCATCTCCGTCGATTCAAGCAAAACGTGGCGGTCGTTTCCGCTGGCAACTGCTGTTACAGCACCCTTCTCGCCCTTATTTACAACAATTTATGGCGCAGTTACTCCCTGAAATTCTTAAGCAGCCAGAAAGTCGCAAAGTAAAATGGAATGTAGATGTCGACCCAACAGATGGCTAAAGCATGACCGAAATTTAAAGGGGTATTTTATTTTACCTGATTATTCTATCAGTCGTTCTTCGTCTCTTGGCGTTCAGTTTATTGATATTATGAGCTATCTACTTTTTTGCATAAATATCATTTTTGTGTGAATTTCGAACAGATTGAGTTTCACCTATCTTTTTGCATCCTAAATTATTTTTGAAATTTGCGAAGCAGCTCTAAAAAATGACGCATGTCACACTTTTTATGCAAACTAGGTAACAGATATTATTGAGAATCCAATTAGAATAACTTCTAATCATAAATAATGACGTGCTTGCGCCATTCAAAAAAAAGCAAACGATTAAATCAATCTAAGGAAGGCGTTGTGGAAAGTAAAAAACACAATAACACAGCAACAATGAAAGATGTTGCTAGTGCCGCGGGCGTTTCGACAGCGACGGTCTCCAGAACATTAATGAACCCTGAAAAGGTCTCCTTACAGACCCGCCAAAAAGTCGAACAAGCGGTTATGGATGTTGGCTACTATCCTCATAACTTAGCAAGAAGCTATAAACGCAATGAATCAAAAACCATTCTGGTGTTAGTTCCCAATATTCGTGACCCGTTTTTTAGTGACGTGGTCTGTGGCATTGAAGAAATTGCCGCACAAGAAGGCTACTTTGTGTTGATTGGTGACTGCAAACATCAAGAAAAACAGGAAAATGCTTTTATTAATCTAATAATCACCAAACAAATCGATGGCATGGTGTTATTAGGCTCAAATATCCCGTTCGATATTTCGACTGAAGAACAAAAAAACTTACCCCCTATTGTGATGGCGAATGAATTCGCCCCTGAATTAAAACTACCGACTGTACACATTGACAACTTAACAGCAGCATTTAATGCCACCCATTACCTTCAAAAACAAGGCCACAAGCTGATTGCGTGTATTGCAGGGCCATCGCATATGCCACTTAGCCAGTATCGTTTAGAAGGCTACAAAAAAGCGATGCTGAGGACAGGGGAAAAATTGCGTGATGACTATATTATTCGTGGCGACTTTACACATGAGGGTGGCGCTGAAGCCGTGAAAACACTGTTATCTCTCCCTGAACCACCAACTGCGATTTTTTGCCACAGTGATATCATGGCTATTGGCGCAATGTGGCAAGCCAAAAAGATGGGGTTAACTCTGCCAGATGATTTATCTTTTGTTGGATTTGATAATTTAGAACAAGCAAAATATACCTTACCTGCGTTAACAACAATTAACCAACCTCGCGCGGAAATTGGTCATCATGCAATGCAATTGCTACTTGAACAAATCCATGGCAACAACGTTACACCAGGTTCACGTCTCCTAGATTCTGATTTAATCATCAGAGAAAGCACAAAAGCGCCTAAAAGCTAGTCAAAATTGTTCAGGTTAAGTAACATGTTAATCCAGATGATGACTAACGATTGATAACTAGTGAATTAATAGCGTGGCACAAAAAGATTATGTAGCTCGTGGGCGGTCATCCGCCCGTAAAAAAGGCAAAGGGAAATCAAAAAAAGCACAAGGTCTACCAATGACCACGCTGGTTGTTGCGGTGGCAATTGTTGTGCTATTTGTTGGTGGCCTGTTTTATATCACCCACAACAAAAAGGATGCGCCGCAGCCGCAAGTTGTTACACCTTCAGCTCCTGCAGGCAGCACGCTTCCCCCCAAACCTGAAGAGCGCTGGCGCTATATTAAAGAATTAGAACGCCGTGGCGTTGATTTGCCAAATACCCAGCAACCTAGCTCGGGTAATAATATTCTGCGCCCTTCAGACTTAACCCCTGAACAACGCCAATTATTAGAGCAAATGGATTCAGATAGACGCCAACCCGTCACGAATTTGCAAGAAGTGCCGTCCAACGGCAAACCTGTTCCTCGTTCTCAAGTGATTATCAATGAGCCCGCTCAACCTATTGAGCCTGTTCAACGTAAACCCGTGGTGAATGCTGAGCCAAAACCAGAAACTCGCCCTACTGCGCCAATTGCCCCTGTACAACCTGCAACACCTGCGGAGCCAAAGCCCGCAAATAGCATGCAAAACATGTTGGTACAATGTGGCTCATTCCGTACCGCTGACCAAGCGGAGTCTGTTCGCGCCACTTTAGCTTTTGCAGGGATTGAAAGCCGCGTGACTGCAGGTGGTGGCTGGCATCGAATTGTTCTTGGCCCTTATTCCAAGTCAACTGCAGAGAAAATGCGTGACCGCGCAGCAGGTGTTGGCGTTTCAGGTTGTATTCTTCGTGCATCAGGGGGTTGAAAAACCCCATCCCCCACCCCATCTACTGTTTTAACGCACTCATGAGCGGTTGTTTTTATCTTTAACCTAATCCAAGTGATAGCTAATCAACAACTATCACTTGGGTTTTATCTCTTGAAAATAAAACTCAACTGCATTTTTTTGTAATAAAACCAGGGGCTAACTCATGACAACAATCGTAAGTGTTCGCCGTAATGGCCAGGTCGTAATTGGTGGTGATGGACAGGCGACGATGGGTAATACCGTCATGAAAGGCAATGTCCGCAAAGTTCGCCGTCTCTATAATGACAAAGTCATTGCCGGATTTGCCGGTGGCACCGCAGACGCATTCACGCTTTTTGAATTGTTCGAACGCAAACTCGAACTGCACCAAGGCCATTTAACCAAAGCGGCCGTAGAACTCGCTAAAGATTGGCGTACAGACCGTATGCTGCGCAAACTAGAAGCACTGCTTGCCGTAGCAGATGAACATACCTCCCTCATCATCACGGGTAATGGTGATGTCGTTCAGCCAGAAAATGATTTAATCGCTATTGGCTCTGGTGGCCCATATGCACAATCTGCTGCACGCGCACTGTTAGAAAATACAGATTTAAGCGCAAAAGAAATTGCTGAAAAAGCACTCGCCATTGCAGGCGATATCTGTATTTACACCAACCATAATGTCAACTTTGAAGAAATTTCTTCAAAATCATAAGGATTGTTAGCATGTCCGAAATGACTCCACGCGAAATTGTCAGCGAACTCGACAATCATATTATTGGCCAAAATAAAGCCAAACGTTCTGTTGCCATTGCTCTGCGTAACCGCTGGCGCCGCATGCAGTTAAACGAAGTGTTACGCCATGAAGTCACGCCTAAAAATATTTTGATGATTGGCCCAACAGGGGTAGGTAAAACTGAAATTGCCCGCCGCTTAGCTAAATTAGCCAACGCGCCATTTATTAAAGTTGAAGCCACCAAATTTACTGAAGTAGGTTATGTGGGTAAAGAAGTCGACTCAATCATTCGTGATTTAACTGACTCCGCAGTAAAAATGGTGCGTTTGCAATCTATTGAAAAAAACCGCTACCGTGCGGAAGAAATGGCAGAAGAACGTATTCTGGACGTGTTGATCCCACCAGCAAAAAATAACTGGGGACAAACGGAGCCTGCAGATGAGCATTCCCCAGCACGCCAAACTTTCCGTAAAAAATTACGCGAAGGACAGTTAGACGATAAAGAAATTGAGATTGAAGTCGCTGCGTCACCGATGGGTGTTGAGATTATGGCACCTCCAGGTATGGAAGAGATGACCAATCAGCTGCAATCGATGTTCCAAAATCTCGCAGGGCAAAAACAAAAACCGCGTAAGATGAAAATCAAAGAAGCGTTCAAGTTGCTGGTGGAAGAAGAAGCCGCTAAGTTAGTTAACCCTGAAGAGTTAAAAGAACAAGCCATCGAAGCCGTTGAGCAAAACGGTATTGTGTTTATCGATGAGTTCGACAAAATCTGTAAACGCGGTGGGCAAAGTTCAGGTCCAGATGTCTCTCGTGAAGGGGTACAACGTGACTTACTGCCACTCATCGAGGGTTGTACCATTTCGACTAAACACGGTATGGTAAAAACCGACCATATCCTGTTTATTGCCTCTGGTGCCTTCCAAGTCTCTAGCCCATCGGATTTAATTCCTGAATTACAAGGCCGTTTGCCAATTCGCGTTGAATTGCAAGCGTTGACCACGGAAGATTTCGTGCGGATATTAACGGAGCCAAATGCCTCTTTAACGGAACAATATAAAGCACTGATGGCCACTGAAGGGGTAAATATTGAGTTCACTGCTGACGGTATTCGTAAGATTGCTGAGTCTGCATGGCAGGTCAATGAGTCTACCGAAAACATCGGTGCACGCCGCCTGCACACAGTGCTTGAGCGTTTAATGGAAGACATCTCTTTTGATGCAAGCGACCGTAATGGCCAAACCATCCAAATTGATGCGCAATACGTGAAACAGCACTTAGATGAGCTGGTTGCGGACGAAGACTTGAGTAGATTTATTTTATAATCTTATTAATTATCAGGTTTTCATGTATCCTTAATATACATCGACTAAAGTGCAGCTTTTATCGCTGCACTTTTTCTATGAAATATTCAGCCCATTGCATTGAATATACTCTGGTATTTCTTCATGCGGTGGGTTATTACATTTTTAAGAACGTATCTCAAAGAGTTTGAATTATAGGTAACTGCATGCAGCCGACATCCACAACAATAAGTCGTAAACAAGCTTGGATTGAAAGTCTTCGCCCTAAAACCCTGCCTCTTGGGGTTATCGCCATTGTCACTGGCTCTGCACTCACCTACCTGACAGGTCATTTCAAATGGCCAGTCGCCTTGCTTGCGCTAATTACAGCAGGCTTACTCCAGATTTTATCAAACCTCGCGAATGATTACGGCGATGCCGTAAAAGGGTCGGATACCGCTGAACGCATTGGGCCACTGCGCGGAATGCAAAAAGGGGTGATTACCCAAGCGGATATGAAAAAAGCGCTGAAACTCAATATTACCGCAGCCTGCCTATCAGGGTTATTACTGATTATTGTCGCCTGCGAAAAGCCTGAAGATGCCTTTGGCTTTCTTGCGCTAGGCCTCGTGGCGATTGTGGCCGCGATTACCTATACCGTGGGCAAAAAACCCTATGGTTATCTGGGGTTAGGTGATATCTCCGTCTTAATTTTCTTTGGTTGGCTAAGTGTGATTGGCACCTATTATTTGCAAGCGAATACATTCAACATCATCACCGTCTTACCTGCTACCGCATGTGGCCTACTTTCTGTCGCCGTATTAAATATCAACAATATGCGTGATATTGAGAACGACATCAAAGCAGGAAAAAATACCTTAGCGGTTCGTTTAGGGCCACAAGGTGCACGTATTTACCATGCCATTATTATTATTGTGGCTATTTTATGTTTAGTGCTGTTCAAGTTGATTTACTTATCAGGCTGGAGTGGTTGGTTATTCTTATTCGCAGTCCCAATATTGCTCAATCACCTTCGCCGTGTCCTGACCGACCCCACCCCCGAAGGGATGCGCCCGCTTCTTGAGAACATGGTTAAAGCCGCCCTTGTGACGAACGTGTTATTCGCTGTTGGCGTGGTAATGAGTAAATAACCTGCGTTATTTGACCATTTTTTGACTTTTTCCGCCTATTTTTAGGCGGGGAATTTTGCCAAGTACAGATCAAAAGGGATATACTGGCATCCTCTTGCAGCAAAAAAAGACCTAAATCCTATGAAATATGATACTTCCGAACTCTGCGATATATACCAAGAAAGCGTTAACGTGGTAGAACCTCTTTTCTCCAACTTTGGTGGACGTACTTCATTTGGCGGTCAAATCATTACAGTGAAGTGCTTTGAAGATAACGGCCTCCTGTATGATTTGCTGGAAGAAGAAGGCGCTGGTCGTATTCTGCTCGTTGATGGTGGCGGTTCTGTCCGTAAAGCACTAATCGATGCCGAAGTGGCAAGGTTAGCCGTCGATAACCACTGGGAAGGCATTGTAGTTTACGGTGCCGTGCGCCAAGTTGATGCCCTGATGGAACTTGACCTTGGGATCCAAGCTATCGCTGCGATGCCTGCGGGCTGCCCTGATGAAGGTATCGGCGAAAGCGATATCCGTGTTAATTTTGGTGGTGTTACGTTCTTCTCAGGTGATTATCTGTATGCGGATAATACTGGCATGATTTTGTCTGAAGAACCGCTCACCCAAGAAACTACAGAGAATGAATTCGACGAATAAGCCTCACCAAATTCAATAAAAAAAGGCAGATTCGAATATCTGCCTTTTTCTTTTTTGTTCTGCCTTCCGCTTTCTGTTTTTTCACTCACTTTTCACATATCTCAGAAAACATACTCCAAAATAATTCGAGTCACAGGTAGGCGGCAAGTGAAGGATATCCCGATGAGCATACATAAGTATGTAATTAGGGTATCCAAACGAAGCCAGCGCTCTACAACGTGAGGTATAACAAACATTTCTCTAAATAATTCGTGTTGTAGGTAGGCGGCAAGTCGATAAGACCCTAGGAGCATACATAAGTATGTGACTAGGGCGAAGAGACGAAGCCAACACCCCTACAACGCGAAGTATGACGAGAAATTACACTTCTTCCATCTTACCTAGCAAAGTCCGTAAACGCTCCTGCCAAGCTTGCTGTTCTTGCTTCAATTGTTCATTTTCACGCACGAGTGAATCGGTCCCTGATTTTGCAGTTTCTAACTCTTGGCTTAATGCACCGTTTTTATCTTTTAATTCGTCGATTTCCATTTGTAACAGGGTAATTGTATCAATCGCTTGTTGAACTTTGGATTCGAGCTTCTCAAATACTTCAAATGACATGTTTCTGGTCTCCCTTATCAGCTTTTACACGATTGTAAGTAGCATGATCCTCTGTGTCCAGCTCCTTCCATCTGAATCAGTACATTGTGATGATAAAAACACTGGTCTGATCACATAGCAAAGGTCGATTACATCACTATTTTTGTTTGTTTTTGTTCGCTTTAGTGATGTAACACACAATTTTCAATTTCGATATTTCTCGTTTATGTTCTTTAACGATAAATTTACAGATAAGGGTTTTCCATTAGAAAATCTTAACTTAAAAAAACATTACAATAATTTTCATTTTCGTAGGATAGAAACATATGAGCCAAATGACCTCAACATCACTCACTGGTCAGTGCATCTCGGAGTTTTTAGGGACTGCGCTACTTGTATTCTTTGGTTTAGGTTGTGTTGCCGCCGTCAGAATCGCAGGGGCACAGCTTGGCCTCTGGGAAATTAGTGTTATCTGGGGATTCGGCGTCGCTTTAGCCGTTTATCTCACAGCAGGTATTTCAGGTGCCCACCTTAACCCTGCAGTTACCCTCGCTCTCTGGCTGTTTGCATGCTTTGATAAGCGCAAAGTTGTGCCGTACATCATTGCGCAAATGTTAGGTGGCTTTTGTGCCGCTGCACTCGTTTACGCCATGTATTCCCCTGTTTTTTTCGATTACGAACAAGTTCACCATATTATCCGCGGCACACAAGAAAGCTTATTTACCGCTGGGGTGTTCTCAACATATCCCGCTCCGCAAATTAGCGTCTTTCATGCATTCTTTATTGAAGTCGTCATCGCTGCCATCCTCGTTTGCTTAATCTTAGGCTTAACTGATGATGGTAACGGTGTGCCACGTGGCCCTCTCGCCCCCCTATTAATTGGTATCTTAATTGCGGTTATCGGCGGTTCATTTGGTCCACTGACAGGCTTTGCCCTCAACCCAGCACGTGATTTCGGCCCTAAAGTTGTCGCTTATCTCGCTGGATGGGGTGATATTGCCTTCACGGGTGGTCGAGACATTCCCTATTTCCTTGTCCCATTGACAGCGCCTATTGTCGGTGGTCTGCTAGGAGCCTTCGGTTATCGCAAATTAATCGGTCGCCACTTGCCTTGCATGGTATGTGAAGAAGAGACCAAAGCAGAAAAATTATCCGTCAAAAACCCAAAATCCTCGGAACAGGCTTAAATTATGACAACTGAAACCACCATTGAAAAAAAATATATCGTTGCACTTGATCAAGGCACAACCAGTTCTCGAGCTGTCGTACTCGACCACGATGCGAATATTGTGAGCATTTCACAACGTGAATTCACTCAGGTTTACCCTAAGCCTGGCTGGGTAGAGCACGACCCAATGGAAATTTGGGCATCACAAAGTTCCACATTGGTCGAAGTATTAGCTAAAGCAGATATTCGTACCGATGAAGTCGCAGGGATTGGTATCACCAACCAACGTGAAACAACCATTGTCTGGGAAAAAGAGACAGGTAAACCTATTTATAATGCGATTGTGTGGCAATGCCGCCGTACCGCTGATTTCTGTACTCATCTCAAGCAAAATGAAAAAGATTTAGAAGAGTATATTCGCCAAAATACAGGCCTTGTGGTTGACCCTTATTTTTCAGGAACAAAAGTTAAGTGGATTTTAGATAACGTCGAGGGTGCTCGCGAACGTGCTGAAAAAGGGGAATTGCTATTTGGTACCGTCGATACCTGGCTGGTCTGGAAAATGACCCAAGGCCGCGTACATGTGACTGATTACACCAATGCATCTCGTACCATGTTGTTTAATATTCGCAATTTAGAGTGGGATGACAAAATTCTCAAAGCATTGAATATCCCACGTGCCATGTTACCTGAAGTTCGCCCTTCTTCTGAAGTATATGGTCAAACCAACATTGGGGGTAAAGGTGGTACGCGTATTCCCATTTCGGGCATGGCAGGTGACCAACAAGCGGCACTGTATGGTCAGTTGTGCGTAAAACCAGGCATGGCCAAAAACACCTATGGAACAGGTTGTTTCTTGCTGTTAAATACAGGGGAAACCGCGGTTCGTTCTAACCATGGGCTATTAACCACCATTGCTTGCGGGCCAAAAGGGGAAGTGAATTACGCCCTCGAAGGCGCAGTGTTCGTTGGTGGTGCATCCATTCAATGGCTGCGTGATGAACTAAAACTGATTGATGAATCCACAGACTCTGAATATTTCGCTACCAAAGTGAAAGACAGTAATGGCGTGTATGTGGTGCCTGCTTTCACTGGTTTAGGGGCTCCATACTGGGACCCATACGCACGTGGCGCGATTTTTGGATTAACGCGCGGTGCGAACCGTAACCACATCATTCGCGCAACGTTAGAATCTATCGCTTACCAAACCCGTGATGTGCTTGATGCGATGCAAGCCGATTCTGGCGAACGCCTAAAAGCACTGCGTGTTGATGGCGGTGCAGTGGCAAACAACTTCTTAATGCAGTTTCAATCTGACATCCTAGGCACGCCTGTTGAACGCCCTGAAGTACGTGAAAGCACTGCACTGGGTGCGGCTTACCTTGCTGGTCTAGCGGTTGGTTTTTGGAATAACCTGGATGAGCTGCAAAGCAAAGCGACTATTGAGCGCGTCTTTAAACCAGGTATTGAAACCACTGAGCGTAATTTCAAATACGAAGGCTGGAAAAAAGCAGTCGCACGGGCACAAGAGTGGGAAGATAAAGCGTAGGCATTAACTTAAAACTGATCTCGTTGTCACAAAGGTGGTACTTCGGTGCCGCCTTTTTTATTTTTATAAAATCAATTCGCTAATAAATAGAATGGAAATAATCAGACTAATAATAAATTAGAAAGACACTATTTTCTTGTTTAAAATCGTTGCTTCACATGTACATAAAATGACGTATTTTATAAAAGGTATAAGGTTATGGATGACCAACAAAAACAACAGAAAGTATTAAAGTTAGGGTTATATCGAAATAGAGGCAGAGTCGCAGTACTAGATGCAAATTCGCCATGGTTGGGCGCATTACAAAAAAATCCCGTGTCCTCTCAGGAAGCAAAAGCGTCACATAGCCTATTCAGCTGGCTAATTGATAAGCCTAGAATGATTGGAGAAACTAAGTATCACTTTGTGCTTAGCACCCTACTCGAGGAAACATTTTCGGGTTTTGCCTTTCATTCACTACAGGGCCTATTTGTTGATAGTTTTAATTCACCCCACGAATGGCGTGAAGGCGAACCCCGCGCTCAAGAACAAATTGCCGATTTGCTACTACCCAGCGGCCAATGGCATCGCCATTATGATATCGTGGTGCTTTCTGAAAGCGCCAACGATAAACAAGTTGAATTAATTCGTCACTGGCTGGAATTAACTGGGGGGAGTCTGTTAATCATTCGAGATAGCCAAAAAGCAGCATCTCAACCAGTCCAGCAATTGATAGCTGAATTATCCCCTGTAGAGCAAAATAAAATTCGGCCATCACGAGTGAAACACCATGGTTACCAACACACCATTACGCTTTCCCCAGCCTCAATCAATGCACTCAAATTAACCGATGCTTTATTGGAAAATACACAATATTTTTCGATTGCCATTCACGACACTGATGGCAAACCACTTGTTACGTTGCATGATATTGCCCTTGAACGCCACACATCATGGAATTCTATCGCTCAAGCGATTGAATTTCATGTAAATCAAGAGATAGCAGCATTACAGCAAAACCCTATCACGGTGAGATATCAAAATAACACGCTGAATATGACGGGAAAGCACATTGTTTTTTCACAATTTCAGCTAAAGCAACAACGAGGGGAACAAATACTACCGATTTTAGTGACTGAAAACCCCCATAAACATCCCAATCAACTGATTATTGGCACCGTAACAGGGCAATTAGCTCAGCATGATAATATTCAGCGATATCAGATTCTTGAGCAGGCTAAATTTGGCGATGTGACCGTCGATCCGCAAACTGGAGAATGGATCTATATCCCCCATGAAACTGCATTAAGATCAAACCTAGATCAATTTGATTTAGCGACAATCAGCCACGATGGTCGCCAATCTGCACCGATTTCCATTCATTTACAAACGGATGAAGCTCCCCAAGTCGTTATACCAGGAAAACGAACCTTTACCCTTTCAGACCCGATTTACCAGGCTCCCAAACGACGATATCACCCCACACCAGAGGGTATGCAGGCTCATGCTATTCAACTGGCGCAAACTCACTTACAGTCACCAAATGACCCTTATTTTAGCCTAATCGCTAACCGCTGGGCACTGCTCAAAGTGGATATCACGCATCCCTATTCAGCTAATTCCCCTGATTTAGTGGCTATTGTCAGCAATAAAGAAAAAAAAATATTGGCACGAGTCGCTCTGACGGGGCCTGACAACCTACCAACTCAATTAACCCCCCTCCCTAATACCACGAATCCCTTAGCCTACCACCAGCACGCCCAAAGTTTTACCGCACCCATAAAAGGTGAATGGGTACAACCTGGTTTTCAAATTGTTATCGTTGCCAACCAAAAAGCCTTGATTACCCCAGAAACAAACCAATACGGCCTCATTTCACCCAACGTCACATTGGATAGTCATATCACCGCCTATGTTGATAACTATACCCTATACCAGCACGGCCACGGTATTTATGCTTATTCTCCACTGAGCTGGGGACAAGAAGCAGTGACGATGTTGCCAATTAAGCAACTCACTCTGTATAGCCCCCCTGCAACCACTCGAAGCCCAGGCGTGCACCCTTATAAAGAACTCGCTTATGACGCAGAAAATTTAATTCACCCTAAATATGATGATCCCAAAAAAGTTCCTCACCATCTCAACTCACAAATCAACTGGGCATATTTAAATAGTTCACAATTTCACAATTCAAATCATTCAGATGAAATTTACCATTATTCGGCGATTCACCCCTTTACCGCATCACTCCGTTACCATGTTCTCGGCTTGGCGAGGCAACATGCAGGCGGCGGCATACATGAGCCAGCAACCTTATGGCATGAAATCTTTGGTCATGGGTTAGGCTTACCTCATACCAATGTTAAAAATACGACATACCCTTATGACCCAACAGCCCACGGCCCAACGCCTGCCTATAACCAACACCGCCAGCACTATTCCACTTATCAATACCAAGATAAACATGGAACCACTGCTCCCCTTTACCCAGCGATGTACTCCAGCCTCTCCTATTTTACTAGCGAACAATATGATGCATTTTTGCCCCACTCTGATTATTTTAACCAACGTATTTCGCAATTTTTAAGCCAAAAAACACGCTGGCAACCGAATCACATTAAAGGGGAAGATATTGAGGATAACAACTTTGCAAGGGATGGTTTTTACCAACGTTGGAACGAATCAGAAAAACAGTGGGAAACCTTAACGCAGGAAAATTTCACCCAATATTATCCATACAAAAATATCGATGAATGGCCCCATCAACGTGATGTACCAGTGTATTGGCTTCGCGGTCAGTTATCCTTCAAGGACGACATTCCTCATCCTTATAATACTTTACTGGTAGACCGTACAATCGGTAACCTATCCGCTGATTATCATAACCTTGAAACGGGTAAAGGCCGCCCTTATTACCCCTATCATAGCCATGCCATTGTGGTGACTTATGCAACACCCAAAGGCCTAATAACAGAAAAGTTACAAGTCAAAATATATAAAAATGATATTAGCTTAAATATTGCAGACAAAGGAGAGCTGGTTAAATTCGCAATATACCAGCTCAACCCTCAAAAAGAGCTGGGGCGAGAAATCATCCGATACACCAACCCTTCCTCATTGGCAAATCGTTTATTTGCAAATAGCCACACTGATGAATTGCCAGAGAGACTCATTTTGGATAACTACTGGCAAGGAAATACACTTTTTTGGGCAAGTACAGATGCAGATGCTATTGATTTTTCAACGGGTAAAGTAAATAAAGAAAAAATTACACCACTAAGTGCACTAAAGGCAAATTGGGTTGTAGGTGGCAAACTACATCAACAGTATTTTTCTTTATCTGACCCATTTGGCGTGAAAGATAACGTGTATACTTCTCAATCTTTCACGCCAATAAATCACCTCAATAAACAGATAGAAACATCACAGGAAGTTGTATGTATCGCCGTCCGCGCTGAACAGTTATTGATTGCTGATATGAATATTTACCAGGAAATTGACATAACGAGCTTATCATTACCTGAAGGTGAGTATCGTTATTGGGTAACTCTAAAGATGGTTGATAAAAAGGGTGAACAACAAGAAAAGACGCCACTGGAGGATTGGCACTTTTCACATGAAAAGATGACATTAACAGTAAGAGGAACCATTGACAGCACACCAGGCTTAGAGTGCACTGATATCGTTATTCATATTGACTCACATTTACAAGATAGTATCAACGCGAGGAAAATTTGGCTTGTACAAGACAAAAACTCACTGCTAACAGAGGATAAAACATTTTTAGATTATCATCGTCCAGTTGTGTTTAATGCACTCGCCAACCAAGCGGAACTTATATCGGCGCTTCCAACACAGGAGGCATACACGGCGACTTCATTATCCGATATTGCCACACCAAAACCCTATTTAATGGGAATACCTACTCAATAAATAATTAGGCGGGTGCCCCCGCCTAACTATTTAATATTAAACTGTTCTTTCCGAATGCCCCATACGACGAGCCAGCGGCAGCCAACACAAGAGTACAAGAACCGACATCAAGAACATCAGCAAGCCAAGACTAAATTGCCCATGCTGTGGCATTAATGAAGAAACCCATGTTGCAACCCCAGAACCGACATTTTGTAAGCCCCCCACAAGTGCGCCCGCAGCGCCCGCCAAATAAGGGAATGGCTCCATCGCTCCTGTGGTCGCAAGCGGAAATAACATACCTGCTCCAAAGAAAAATACGGCGGCAGGGACTAACAACGTCCACGTATTCATGATGCCAAACCAACTCGGCATCCACATCATTAAACCTGCAAGCAAACAAATTAATACCGATTGCCACATCAAGTTGTAGAACGTTTTTCCTTCACGCCCTGCATACCACGCACCAAAAAAGGCAGCGGGGATAGGTAATATAAATAAAATACTGACAGTAATGCTACTGAGGCCCAATACACCGCCCATTAAAACACCGCTACTCGCTTCAAAAACAGCAATCCCCGCCAGCGCACCAATTAACATCGATAAATAAGACAAAAATGCCCCATTAGAGAGTAACTCACAATATGACGCCACCATTTTACGTTTTTCTGGGGATACAGGCCGTGTTTCAGGTAGCCACCGATACATGCTAAATAATACGCCCGCACCTAGGATAAATAGGAAAATATAACAGGCATGCCAACCAAAAAAGTGAGCCAATATTCCACCAAACATCGGCGCTAATAATGGACTTACCAAAACACCCATATTTAATAAACTATTTGCATAGCGCAATGCCGTGCCTTTATATAAATCTCGGGGCATGGTTCTCGCCATAACACCCGCAACCCCTGTACCAAGGCCTTGCATGCCGCTTGCGATAGTGAGCGTATTTAAAGTCGGCGCAAAAATCGCCACAATGGTCGAAAATAAGAAAATAGTCAGCCCCGCTAAAATAACAGGACGACGACCAATTTGGTCGGATAATGGCCCATATAATAGTTGCGAAAAACCATATGAAAATAAATATGCCGCCATCACCTTCTGAACGGCACCAGAAGGTTCATTAAAGTACACTGCAATTTCAGCAATCACAGGGACATAAATAGTTTGCGTCATTTGGCCAACAGCCGCCAATGCAATAAGCATTAATAACAGATTGAAATGTTCCAGCTTTCTCATTTTTCTCTCGGACACAGCAAAAATTCCAGACACACAGCAACCCAGTATTATTAAAAGTTAATAATACAAACCGAATATTGGAATTTAATGACGAATATTTAAATGTTGTTTTTACGCATTAGAACTATCCCAGATAAACAACAGATAGCACGTTTTGCTCTAATGTGATTAAGATAACAAAATTTACGATTTTTTCTAAGTAGCTCGACATTTTAGTTTATACACCAACGGCAGCTATATTCGCCACATCTGTCAACATAACTGTACATTAAAATTAATAAATAACTATTATTAAGAATAAAACACTGGAACACATTATCGATAAGCATAAATAGTGAACTGTTTTAGTATTAAATCCTAATGAGCAATACCCCGACTAACTTAAGGTAAAACATCACTCACTTAGCGGGATTGATTTTGAAATAATAAGAGGTGGATTTATGGCAAATTGGGTAACTGGGAAAGTGATTGAAGCCAAGTTTTGGACTGATACATTGTTTAGCCTTGTCATCGACGCCCCCATTAAACCTTTTACTGCAGGACAATACGCTAAACTTGGCCTTGAAATCGAGGGAGAACGAATTCAACGTGCCTATTCTTATGTGAATGCCCCCAGCGATAACCGACTTGAGTTTTATTTTGTGATTGTTCCCGGGGGCAAACTGAGTCCCAAATTAGCACAGCTAAAGCCTAACGATACATTACAAATAACAGATGAAGCGGCAGGTTTTTTTGTCTTAGATGAAATTCCAGCGTGTAAAAATTTATGGATGCTTTCAACTGGGACAGCTATTGGCCCATTCTTATCAATCTTACAAGAAGGAAAAGATCTCGAACGATTTGAAAAAATCGTTTTATTGCACGCTGTTCGATATGAAAAAGACTTGAGCTATCTGCCATTAATGCAGGAACTTGAGCAACAGTACCAAGGAAAATTAAAAATTGTCACTGTTGTCAGTCGAGAGCAAACCCAAACATCTTTGCATGGTCGAGTCCCTGCCTTAATTGAAAGTCATGCTCTCGAAAATGCGGTTGGTTTATCCCTTTCGCCTGAAACTTGCCATGTGATGTTATGTGGTAACCCTGAAATGGTACGTGACACACGAGATACGCTAAAAATTAGCCATGGAATGATTAAGCATTTACGCCGTAAGCCTGGTCATATTTCCAGCGAGCAATACTGGTAAAGAGAGATAAACACTACCCTGAATATTTCAGGGTAGTCAATGCGTTATAAATAATTCACAGTCTCAGTTTTTTCACCGTACTTATTCGCACTATCCATTCCGACAAACACACCACAATCCAATAGCATAATCATCGCAATAAATAGGGGTAAGAATCGCCCAATTCCCCACTGCCAAATAGGTTCGAACTGGCTGACATCCATTGAATAAAGCGCAAAAGCCAATACAATTAATGCGAACCACCCACCTGATTTTCCTCTGTCGTGTAGGCGCTTTGAAAAAATCGCGGCTAAAGGATAAAGCAAGAGGACAAAAAGAAAAAGAGTAACCATTTCAGGTAATAAAAACGTATTCTGTAACAGGACAATCACAGCCACCAAAATAAAGCTGGCAGCGATACCGACCCAAAATGGTCGCCGCCCTATTCGACCTTTGAAGGAAAAAGCCCATTGTTGTAATGTCATTACTTATAATCCTGATACAATGTGAAAACCCAAAGAATGAGTGGCAAAAAAATGACTCAAACCTTAATTCGTTCGATATCCGCCATCATAACCATTTTTACACTCAGTGCGCCACCATTGGCATTCGCCCAAAAAGTGCCAACCTTACCTGATACTGATTTTGAAGTCGCTTACTTAGCCCCTGATGCGGCTTCTTTTAACCTCACCATCCCTGAGTTACGCACTCAGTTTAATCAAGCCTATAAAGATTTATATCTTCATGAATATAAAGTCATTGCGAGCCAAGACATTGCAGCTCCTTATATTCGTGCCGCTTCCCGTATCAATCAACAAATTTATTCTTCTGCGGTGTTAGAACGCGGTAGTGAAAAAATTAAAAGCTTACAAATTACCTTACTCCCAACAGATAACGTACAAGAAGCCCAAGAAAACCGCCAATTAATGGAACGCTATACGCTTGCAATCATCCATCAATTTGCCCCTGATGTTTCTTTAGATAAAGCCCCAGAGCTAACCACTGCCTTAAATAAATTTATGGCAGATCAAAACCCAACCCGTGCAGAAGAAGCTCGGTTAGGCGACCTGCGATATATTTTAGTAAAAAGTGACAATAATGTGCTTACTTTTGCTGTTGAACCGATTAAGCTAGAGCAACAAACACCCTAAACAGACTGTGATCACGCTCTAAGAACAAGCATGATGAAAAGCAAAGCTATTATGCCCTAATGTTCTTATAATACTTAAGGTGAATGGCGACAAAACTGTCCCGTTGCGTTGGCAACATTAATGCGCAATGAATAACTTATTGATTAATCATTCAAACTCTCTGGTTGGAGGAAATAACATGCGACATCCATTGGTAATGGGTAACTGGAAATTAAACGGCAGCACCCATATGGTCAATGACCTGATCGCAGGTCTGCGTAACGAACTGAGCAGCGTCGATGGCTGTGATGTAGCTATCGCACCACCCGCAATCTACCTGACTCAAGCAAAACATGCTCTAGCGGGCAGCCGCATTGCATTAGGTGCACAAAACGTTGACGTTAACTTGTCTGGCGCATTCACGGGTGAAACATCGGCTGAAATGCTTAAAGATGTAGGTGCAAAATACATTATTATTGGCCACTCTGAGCGCCGTACTTACCACAAAGAGAGTGATGAGTTTGTTGCTCAAAAATTCGCAGTGCTGAAAGAGCAAGGCTTAATCCCTGTTCTGTGTATTGGTGAAACCGAAGCGGAAAACGAAGCAGGTAAAACTGAAGAAGTTTGTGCTCGTCAAATTGACGCAGTGCTGAACACCCTAGGTGCGCAAGCATTCCAAGGTGCCGTCATCGCATATGAACCAATTTGGGCTATCGGTACAGGCAAATCCGCAACGCCAGCACAAGCACAAGCTATTCATAAATTCATTCGTACCCATATTGCGAAAAAAGATGCGGCGATTGCTGAGCAAGTCATCATCCAATACGGCGGCTCAGTCAATGCAAGCAATGCTGCTGAATTATTTACTCAGCCAGATATCGATGGCGCATTAGTGGGTGGCGCATCCCTGAAAGCAGATGCATTTGCTGTCATTGTCAAAGCAGCCGCTGAAGCGAAAAAAACAAAATAAATTTATTTTGTTATTTAATGATTAGCCGCCATTATTGGCGGTTTTTTTATTTAACGAGTAGCAAATTTTTAATTATTAAAGTTACGAATAATTTAAATTAATATTATTTTTAAAATCAAACGCTTGAGAAAACTCATTACCTCACACAAAAAATAAAAAACAATAAAACCAATTAAATTCAAAGTGATAAATATAATATTCACATCTTTAGTTTATCCACTATCAAATAATAACAATAGACACTACTGAAAGTTTAATTCAAATTTATCCTGCTTAACAAATTAGTAAATAACAATTAATAAAGTTTACTTTAAAGGATGAAAATGAAATATATAATTAGTTTAGTATTTAATATTATAATTATATTTCCAGCCATTTGCTTTTCAGAAACAAATAATGATTTTTGGCGAATTAAAACCAATGTCTATATGGAAATAGAAGAATATCAAGGGCAAGTCGATGCATTTAAAAATAAAGTGAACGATAAAATCAGTACCGTAGGCCAATTATCCCTGACAAACCCAGCATCTCAGTGGCGATTTGACATAGAACACCGCGAATCACTGAGAAACCATGGGCGTAATTTTAGTACTTCCCGTGATTCTTATCTTCGTAGCCGCACTCAACTTGACATTACAAAACAATTTGTTAAAACACCACAATCAGACATTGAAATTGGCGCCCGATATCGAAAAGAATCTAATGACTCCCCACCAGGAACCAAAGTACGCTCCTCCAATAGCTTATACGCACTAACACCAGCAGGTAACTATCATTTTAATGATAAATGGTCTTTTAATTTCTGGCTTTCTTATTATTATTACAGTAATTATTTTAGTTCTAATAGCCATGAAGCAGAAACAGAATTTGGAGCCACTTACCAACACTCTGAGGCCTTAAAAGCAAAACTGACCTTATACTTTGACAAAGCATGGGATAAACACTTCAGTACCCGGTTTATGCAATCACAAGTCCGCGCTTATTTACCTTTCACTTTAAAGTCTGATTGGCGTATTACGCCTTATGTTCGTTATGCTTTACAGGAAGACACCTATGATGAACATTTTTATCTCGTTCAAAAAATTAATAACGGTTTTCGTCTAGGAACAAATATCGAATATCAAGCCACTCCATCCTTAACATTATGGGGTGGTGTCGCCTATGAACCCTCAACATGGAAACATCCAAAAGATGATGGTACAACATCTGGTAATAATAATAAGCAGACGCTTTATCTCGGAAACATTGGCGTAAAATACCTTTGGTAACCGCACTAGTTAGTACACATAAGTATGTGACTCTACGGTTTAAAATATCAAAATACCAATTTTCAAAATAGTTTGAGTTGCAGCTAGGCGGCAAGTAAGTGAATCCCTAGAAGCATACATAAGTATGTGACTAGGGTGAGCGCACGCAGCTAACAACGCTGCGGCTCAAAATATGAAGAAAATATAGGAGCATACATAAATATGCGACTAGGGTGAGCGCACGCAGCCAACAACGCTGCGGCTCAAAATATGAAGAAATCTCCCTGCAAATTGAAATATGACGAGTATTAACGCTGAATTATCTCATCAAATACTCCCCCATTCGCAAAATGCGTTTTTTGCGCTGCCTGCCAGCCACCGAAATCCTTATCTACCGTTAGCAACTTCAATTCTGGAAACTGCTGCTGGTATTTTTTTGCAACTTCACTATCTCGTGGTCGATAATAATTCTTAGCAGCAATTTCTTGCCCTTCTGGTGAATAAAGATGTGTAAGATAGGCCTCTGCGACCTCTCTGCGATCACGCTTATCAACTGTTTTATCAACAACTGCGACCGTTGGCTCTGCTAAGATGGAAATACTGGGTGTAACCACTTCAAACTGGCCATTTTCACCTAATTCATTGATAGCAAGTAACGCTTCATTTTCCCAGGCAATTAATACATCACCAATGCCGCGTTCAACAAAGCTATTTGTCGCCCCTCGAGCCCCTGAATCTAATACTTCTACGTTTTGGTAAAGCTGCTTCACAAATTGCTTCGCTTTTTCAGGATCTTGTTGATTTTTATTTAGTGCATAACCCCAAGCCGCTAAATAATTCCATCGTGCACCGCCTGAAGTTTTCGGATTTGGCGTCACCACAGAGACATCTTTGCGGACTAAATCATCCCAATCGCGAATGTTTTTTGGATTATCTTTACGGACTAAAAAGACAATCGTTGAGGTATAAGGAGCTGAGTTATCGGGGAGTTTTTCTATCCAGTTTTTATCTATTCGCCCACTTTGCGCAATAGCATCCACGTCATAGGCTAAGGCTAACGTAACAACATCCGCCTCTAACCCATTAATAACTGAGATAGCTTGTTTACCAGATCCACCATGAGACTGACGCACGGTAACAGTATCCCCCGTTTTCTTTTGCCAATAATCACTAAACTCCTGATTATATTGCTGATAGAACTCACGCGTAGGATCATAAGACACATTCAACAGTTGAATATTTTTCGCCCAAGCCCCCGTCGTCAATATTAATAACAATGCGGTCGTTAATTGTGATTTTGTTACCTGCCATGAACGTGCCATTTTGAGCCCTCATCAAATTGTCGATAAGGCGAGGCTGACAGATAGCATCAATAACTGGAAATAATTAAAAAGAAAAACTTATGCTTACGGGGAATATATGAACAGGTAAGGGAGAGATTTAAGTTGTGACTAGGCGGCAAACGAGGATAGCTCGGGGAGCATATATAAGTATGTCACTAGGGTTAGTGAGTTTAGCTAACACCCCTACAGCTTGAAATATGACAAATATCCATCTTCTAAATAGTTTAAGTTGTAGGTAGGCGGCAAACGAGGATAGCTCGGGGATCATATATAAGTATGTCACTAGAGTTAGTGAGCGTAGCTAACACCCCTACTGCTTGAAATATGACAAATATCCATCTTCTAAATAGTTCAAGTTGTAGGTAGGCGGCAAGCAAAGCTAATCCCTAGGAGCATACATAAGTATGTGACTAGGGTTAGTGAGCGTAGCCAACACCCCTACAGCTTGAAATATGACGAAGATTTTAGTAGAGCTTCTTAGCTGTATCAAACCAATCCTTCTTAAAGACGCGTTTCATATTCATTACCGCATCAATGATATCATGGTGAACCAATTTCTCATTTTGGATACCCACGCAGCGGCCGCCGTAGCCTTCAAGTAGTAATTGAATGGAGTATGCGCCCATGCGTGATGCTAAAATACGGTCATAAGCCACTGGCGAGCCACCACGTTGAATATGGCCGAGAACCGTTGCGCGAGTTTCGTGGTGTGTTTCTTGCTCAATATATTTGGCTAACTCACCCACGTCACAAACGTGTTCAGTGATAGCAACGATTGCATGGCGTTTGCCTTTTTCAATACCGCGTTTGATTTCAGATAACAATTCTTCGCGATCGAACGCCATTTCTTGCTCAGGCAATACAAGGAATTCGCACCCGCCCGCGATCGCCGCAGATAATGTTAAATCACCACAGTAACGTCCCATCACTTCAACAATAGAGATACGTTTATGAGATGTAGAGGTATCACGCAAGCGGTCAATTGCTTCAACAACGGTTTCAAGCGCAGTAAAATAACCAATGGTGTAATCGGTTCCTGCAACGTCATTATCGATTGTACCTGGTAGACCAATGCACGGGAAGCCTGCTTCGGTCAGTGCTTTCGCACCCAAATAGGAACCGTCACCACCAATAACGACTAGCGCATCAATATGATTTTTCTTCAGATTTTCAAAGGCTATTGCACGTACTTTTTCATCACGGAATTGTGGGAAACGAGCTGAGCCTAAAAAGGTGCCACCGCGGTTGATCATATCCGATACGCTGTATCTATCTAATTGTTTCATGCGGTTTTCATACAGGCCAAGGTACCCATCAAAAATACCCATCACTTCTAGCCCTTCACCTAAAGCAGCACGTACCACACCACGGATCGCGGCATTCATACCTGGTGCATCGCCACCACTCGTTAAAACCCCAATTCTTTTAATCTGCTTGACCATGATGACCTCTGATTAATGAACATAAAATTGCAAATCGATAAAACCGTTACGCTGCTAATCTTTTTAACGCTAATTACGCTGGCTTACTAGTGCTGAATTGATTCACCTAACAGCATAATACGGCAAAGAGTGAATTATGCATCTGCTTTCCATCAAGCTTTTATGTTTTATTGTGATCCAGTTTACATAATTCTAGCCGATCACCCCAATAGGTAAATCTTTCAATGCAAAAAAAGCCCTAGAGTACCAACTCAAGCGAATTACCCTAGTTGAATCTTAGTTTGAAATAAAAATTAAGTACTGATGATAACACTTAAACTCCTTCTATGCTGTACCTATAAAACAAAAGAAAAGCACCATTTGGTGCTCTTTTAATTAACGAACAAAAACGAAAATAAAATTGGCCTATGTATAGTAATAACGCGTTAAATGGAAAAAAATAGGCGCGGCAAAACACAATGAGTCAATGCGATCCAGCATGCCCCCATGCCCTTCAATAATCGCCCCAAAATCTTTAATACCACTATCACGCTTAATGGCTGACATACATAAACCACCCACAAACCCCATAATCGTGATCGCCAATGACATTAAACCAGCAACCCACCAACTGAATGGCGTAACCCAATATAAGCAAATTCCAATCAGTACAGAGGATAAGATCCCACCAACAAAGCCTTCTATCGTCTTATTTGGGCTCAATTTAGGTACAATCGGACGTTTACCCATCAGTTTACCGAATACATACTGCAAGACATCGGAAATTTGCGTCACAATAATTAAGAAGAGCAATAATTTCACACCCTCCCCTTCATAACCCTCAATATTGAGCATCAACAACGCGGGAACGTGGCTTAAACAGAAAACTGTCACCAACATCCCCCATTGAATTTTTGCCGTGCGCTCAAGAAAATGAAAGGTATCCCCTGCGAGTGCAATACGTGTAGGTAAAAAGAGGAAAACAAACACAGGCACAAAAATTGAAAACATCCCATACCACTCAATACCGACCAGAAGGTATTGCAATGGAATGAAAATAAAGAAACACCAAAATAACGCTTCATGATCACTTCGCCGTGTTGGCGTTAAAGTAATAAACTCGCGCAACGCAAAGAATGATATCAATGCAAATAAAATAACGACTGCAATGTTGCCAAGTACTACCGCCAATACGCAGATAATACACATCACCCACCATGCCCGGATACGAGCATTCAGGTTATCAATTGTTGGATTGCTTTTATCACCAGAATAACGGTAAGCCAAGATCCCACCAACGACACTCGCAAATACTAATATTCCAAACACACCCGATAACAGTAAGGCTAATTCGCTGTCCCAAACGCTCATGGCATCAACTCCTCTAGCGCTTCTTTGGCGCGTTGCAAAAATTCAGTTTTATTTTCAGCTTCGGTTAAAGGAGAGATAGGCTTACCGACTACCGCAGAGCAAATAACAGGCACAACTAATTTAGACCCTTTTGGTAATACGCGGTTAAGGTTTTCAAGGTAGATGGGGACGACTTCAACATCGGGATATTTTTTCGCTAAATGGTACAGGCCACTTTTAAATTGACCTAGCACTTCGCCACTACCACGGGTTCCCTCGGGGAAAAATATCAATGAATGCTTTGCTGCCAAAACGGACTCAAGAGGCTCCAAGATATTACCTTGCGCAGGTTTGTCCCCTTTTCTATCGACAAGGACAGCGCGAAAAACGTTATTCACTAAATAACGGCGAAATGGCGTTTTATCCCAATAATCTTTCGCGGCGACAGGGTGAACAAAATGGCGCATCAGTGGCGGTAAACCAGACCAAATGACTAACCCATCTAAGTGGCTTGAATGATTTGCATAATAAATACGCGGGGTTATGGCAGGCTGGCAGCCAACCCAACGAGTACGAACCCCTGTTAATAAACGGCAAGTTCCCGATAACAGCATTCCCATTCCTTTTGCAAGAAGGGAAATTTTCTGCACTTTTTCCATCTTTTTTCCTTGTTAGCGTTTTATCAAACGTAAAACTGCAACACCATGAAAAAACCTGAATATTATTTAATAGATAAGATAGTGAGTGATTTAAGGAAGTACAACGGGGGAAGTTCTGATTTCTAATTCTGAAATAAGAATATCTGCAAGAAATACATAATAGGTGCAACAATGCTTATTTACACTGTTACACCTTATTATCAAAAATAATTAATAATTATTTTTTATCAGCGGCGATACGGTCACGGATGTTTTGTGCGCGCTCACTTGAAGGTGGGTGAGAGTCAAACATGCTGGTCTCTTGGCTACCCATTTTTGCCAATTTCTCAAAACCAGTCACTAAACCGTCAGTTTTTACACCACGTTTTTTCAGTAAGTCATAAGAGAAGTTATCCGCTTCGCTTTCTTGGTGTTGAGAGAACTGGGAGTTGATCAGTTTTTCACCCAATGCAGCAACTTGTGATGCGCTCAGTTGTTCAACTACGCCGCCAGCTGATGCTGCCGCTGTACGCGCTGCAACTGCTGCATAAGCAACTTGCATTGCTTTACGAGTATGGCCTAATGCTACGTGCCCCATTTCATGGCCCAGAACGCCTTCAACTTCGTTGTCGTTCATGACATCCATCAGGCCGCTGTATACACGCACACAACCATTCGCCATCGCCCATGCGTTTACATCGTTAGTCATGTAAACTTTATAGTTAACGGGTGTACCATCAACTTCGTTACCCAGAGCTTTAGCGATTTTGTCTAAACGTTTGGAATATTTGCTTGATGAAGGAGCAATTTTGTTCTGTGCGTCCATCTCTTTACAAGATTGATCGCTTAATTGCTTAACATCTGAATCACTCAGTGTTGCTGCTTGGAATAATTGCATTCCAGAGTTAGTCAACATCCCTTGGTCCATATTTTTACAGCCAGTTAAAATCACAGCAGAGACAGCAACGGCGACAAGCGCTTTCATTTTCATAGATCATTTTTCCTTTAAGAAATACCATTCTTATTTTTTTAGTGACGCTAAAGACTATAAATTTTGCGGAAAATAACAATAGGAATAAAGCCATAATTACAGGTTCTATGAATTTGATAACATTTTTACTAAAATAATTTAATCGACAGAGTAATATCCCACCCTAAAAAATAATTAATGCTAAAAATATTGGAAAAACATCCAAATAAATAGCATTAAGTCCCTAACTATTTAATAAACAACTCTATTATGCAGAAATCCTGTCCTGCAGATTGCTGAGTTGAAAATTGCAGTGGCTGGATATTGTTTCTCACTAACAACGTTTCAAAATGTTTTAACACAAACGGTTGCGAGTTTACGTCCAAGCTCATACTTGGCGCAGTACTGAAAATGAGAATTTGGGCTGCATCGCTAATCCAAGAACTACCCGATGCTGAATTTACCCACTGTAGGCGTGCTGAATATTTTGCAGGATTATAAATGAGATTAAAATCACGAATAGCGCCTTTAACTAATTCAGCATGCACATTGCTCTCCCCCTTGAAGGCAAAGAATTCTTTTTGCTGTAACGTCACTGGGCTCTGGTCATCCACAAGCAAAGTCATCCCATTCCCTTCCAGCACACCAATAATACGTTGGCGATTTAAAAAATGAGAAAAAGGCCCCGCAGCTTTCACATCCGCAATTGATACCCGCCAGTCAAAATCATCAAGCCCTTCACCATGGCTTCTCGCCACTTCCAACGTGACGCCTTGCCCATTTTTCCAAGGCATACTGCGATAATCCTGAGCTGTTAACACCTGAACCATAACGTTATCCTATTTTTTAGTAGAGAGGTAATAGCAAGATAATGAGATAAGAAGTTTTTATTTTAATAAAAACAGAGTATTAAATACTTTTAAATTGTAGCTTCAAACCAAGAGAGTTAACTATTTTTATGATTGTGGTGAATGTAGGATTACCTTGACCTGATAATGCTTTATATAAACCTTCACGGCTCATCCCTACCTCTTTAGCTAGTTGACTCATATTGCGAGCTTTTGCTATATCCCCGAGAGCCGATAATACTAAAGCAGGGTCACCTTCCTCCAAGATCTCATTAAGATACAATTGGATTTCTTCTTCGCTATTTAAATGCTCAGCAATATCATATTCTTTTAATTTTATGGCCATAATTCACCTTCAATTTGACTAAAAACCTGTTTGGCTTTGATGATATCTTTTTGCTGGGTTCCTTTACTCCCACCTGAGGACAAAATGACCATAACGTTATTTTTCTGTTTTAAATAAACACGATACCCTTGCCCCTCATGTATCCTCAGCTCTGAAAAGCCATCACTAATTGGCTCAATATCGCCAAAATTTCCATTTTTTAGGCGCCGAATTCTCACTTGAATCTTTGTTTTCGCCCTTAAATCCTTGAGATCGCGTATCCAGTTGTCGAATAGATCTGTCGTTAAGACTGTTGTCTCCTTGTCTTGATACCTGTATCTTAATCGCCCTCGACAAATTGTCAACTATAGTTAACACCCAACCTATTTAAACAAAAAAAAAAGCCCCTAAAAGGGGCTATAAAAGACAGGGATGGTGTCTATGGCAAGGAAAAACTTCATTTATTGCTACTTCACTACTTACTTCAAAATTAAGGATCTGAAATTAACTTGCTTACTCAACTACAACTACGGGTACTCTCAATCTGATTTATTGGAACTGCATCGCTTGATATTCAGCCATTTTGTGTTGGTGAATCTGTTCAAGCTCACTTTTCTGCTCTGGCGTCAATAATTGGTATAATTCATGATGAATTCTTGCCATTTCAACGCGTTGTTCCAATTCTTTTTGCATTCTTTTTTCAAGTTGCTGGCGAACCGCTTTATCATCAAAGCTATCCGCTATAATTAATTTATGTAACGCTTCACGCTCTTGCACTAATGCCGTGCTATCAGTGCGATAATGGCGCTGCGTTGCCATCAAATCACGTAGCTGCTGGCGTTGCTTTTCATTTAATGTGATACCATTAAACATAAATGTGCTGGCGCGTTCTTCACTGCTAAACATGTCATGTGACTGAAATGGCACAACGACTTGGTGAGCTGTCGAAGGTACTTCCTCAGGCTGCATCTGCAACATTAATGGCACTGAGCTTTCATCATTCGCAACGTTCTGTGAAACTTCTGCGAAAGCAATTGTTGGTCCGAACACAAATGCAGAAGCTAAAACTAACATTGCGGTTTTATGTACTGTATTATGTACTTTGCTATGTGTTGTTCTTCGCATTTGACACCTTGTCTCCGAACTGTGCTCGTGATTCAATGTGAATAAATATACACCTGTGGCTGCAAACTAGCGTCAGAGCATGTAAAAGAACGTAAAGTCATGGAATCGTACAGATTGTTATCGTATTTTGGCAGTTGGAGGACTTAAAAAATGCATAAAATCCTATTAGTTGATGACGACCGTGAACTCACGTCGCTCTTAAAAGAACTGCTGGAAATGGAAGGTTTCAATGTCGTCATCGCTTATGATGGTGAACAGGCATTGCAACAGATTGACTCATCCATTGATTTGCTTTTATTGGATGTCATGATGCCGAAAAAAAATGGTATTGAGACACTCAAAGAATTGCGCCAAATTCATCAGACCCCTGTCATTATGTTAACCGCTCGTGGTAGTGAGTTAGATAAAGTACTGGGCTTGGAATTAGGTGCGGATGACTATCTACCAAAACCGTTTAATGACCGTGAGCTCGTGGCACGTATTCGTGCGTTATTACGCCGCTCAAACTGGAGTGAACAAACACAGGATAGCAACAGCAATACCCCTGTATTGCAAGTTGATAAACTGCAACTCAACCCAGGTCGCCAAGAAGCCAGTTTCGATAATGAAATTTTGGACTTAACGGGCACCGAATTCACCTTGTTATATCTGTTAGCACAACATTTAGGCCAAGTAGTTTCACGAGAACACCTTAGCCAAGAAGTTTTGGGTAAACGCCTAACACCGTTTGACCGTGCTATTGATATGCATATTTCGAATTTGCGCCGTAAATTACCAGAACGCACTGATGGCCAACCTTGGTTTAAAACCTTACGTGGCCGTGGTTACTTAATGGTTTCTGCCACATGATCAACAGCTTAACCGCAAGGATCTTTGCGATTTTCTGGTTTACCCTCGCACTAGTGCTAATGCTAGTGCTGATGGTGCCCAAGCTCGACTCTCGGCAAATCACCGTCCTGATGGAAAGTGAACAACGCCAAGGGGAGATGCTTGAGCAACATATTGAAGCCGAACTCGCACAAGCTCCCATGAATGACCTACTTTGGTGGCGTCGGATTTCCAACGCCATCAAAAAATGGGCGCCGCCGGGTCAGCGGCTAATTATTGTCACCAGTGAAGGCCGTGTTATTGGTGCGATGCCCAGTGAAATGCAGGTGATCCGTAACTTTATTGGTCAATCCGATAACGCCGATCACCCCAAAAAGAAAAAATATGGCCGAGCTGAAATTCTCGGGCCGTTCTCTATTCGTGATGGCGAAGACCACTATCAACTCTATTTAGTGCGCCCAGCCAGCAGCCCGCAATCTGACTTTATTAACTTATTGTTTGATAGGCCATTCTTGCTCTTAATTGCCACCATGTTAATCAGTGCCCCACTGTTATTATGGCTATCTTGGAGCTTAGCTCGACCCGCTCGAAAACTCAAAATGGCAGCCGATGATGTGGCCAAAGGGAATTTGCGGCCGCACCCTGAACTGGAAGCTGGGCCTCAAGAGTTCCTCTCCGCAGGGAACAGTTTCAATCAGATGATCAGCGCACTTGATGGCATGGTGAGTGCACAACAGCGCTTAATTTCTGATATTTCACATGAACTACGCACCCCACTCACTCGCTTACAACTGGCAACCGCCCTATTACGCCGTCGCCATGGTGAAAGTAAAGAGCTGGAGCGCATCGAAACCGAAACGCATCGTTTAGATAGCATGATCAATGACTTGTTGGTGCTCTCACGTAGCCAACATAAAAATGAAATTCTGCGCGAAAATATCAAAGCCGATGAACTTTGGGGGGATATTTTAGATGATGCCAGCTTCGAAGCGGAACAGATGAACAAAACGCTCGATATCACCTCAAACCCAGGCCCTTGGCCGTTGTATTGCAATCCTTCAGCGGTGGGCAGTGCGTTTGAAAATATTGTCCGTAATGCGCTGCGTTATTCACATACCCATATTGCTGTTGATTTTAAAGAAGAAAACAACGGTATTTTGATTACTGTGGATGATGATGGCCCAGGTGTTAGCCCTGCAGACCGTGAGCATATCTTCCGCCCATTCTACCGTACCGATGAAGCGCGAGACCGTGAAACTGGCGGTACAGGGTTAGGCTTAGCAATTGTTGAAACTGCGATTACACAGCATAAAGGCTGGGTGAAAGCCGATGACAGCCCTCTGGGCGGGCTAAGGTTACAAATCTGGCTACCTGAGCACGGCCGTTAAGCCATTTCAAACATTACTCCCAAAAGCCTTCTATTTAAAATAGAGGGCTTTTTTATTTCTATTCCCCAAATGGATTTATAAGCACCTAATATAGAATATTCTTATATTGAGTTCCCATAGCAATAAACCCTAAACCATCCTGCAAAATATTAATCTGTTTATTTTAAATTCAAATAACAAAGCAAAATTAAATCTCAATAAAATTGAAATAATAGACACACAAATCTAATGCATATCACATTGCTATATATTTTAATAAGTTACTCTTTCCTATCCCGAATAGTTTAATCTGATATTCTATTTTACTTAATTTAATTGTGATGATTGCTTCTCGACATAACACGGGTGGCTCACCCGTTAAAATTAGCATACTTATAATAAAGCAAAATATCACCACACTTTATATTGGTTTAATTTTTAGAAATTTATTTATCTTTATTGACCTGTTCAATATTAGGCGAACTCAACTTCAAACGGATTTATCAATGAAAAAATTCAAGCTTACCAAGCTGGCAATGCTTGCGGTATTAGGCGCAATGAGCGCACACAGTGTGGCGGGGGGATTAGTCCTACCCAATGATAACTTACGCAGTGATTTAGCATGGCTTTCAGAGCGTAACGTCATTCAAATTAGCTTATCCACTTGGCCACTCTCCCAAGAAGAAATTACCCGCTCGTTGAATAATGCAAATATTACCAATAGCGAACAAGAAGCGATTATTCAGCGTATTAAGAAAAACCTAGACCGTAAAAAGAACAGTGTTCAACTGGAAACGCACTTTGCCTCTAGCCATAACTCTATGCCGCAAGGCTTTGCCCAAAGTGAAAAAAGTGACATTCGTTACACCGTTTCAGGTAACTACAGCACAGACGATGTGGATTTAAACCTCACCGCTAATGGTGAGCGCGCTCTGCGCGTTGAAAATGGTTCTGACTACAACCTCAATGGCTCATATGGTGGTGTAAAAATTTGGAACCAATGGGTCACTTTTGGTGAGATCCCACAATGGTGGGGCCCTGGCCACGACGGCAGCTTAATTCGTACCGATGCGGCTCGCCCTGTTACTGGCTTTTTGCTGCAACGCGCCGACCAAAGCCCATTTGAAACCCCATGGCTTTCTTGGATTGGCTCGTGGCAATATCAGCTCACCGCTGGCCAAATCAAACAATACTCATCCCGGCCAAACACTAAACTGATTGGTTTACGCATGACCATGAACCCAACTGATTTCTTTGAACTCGGCGGTTCCCGCGTAGTCATGTGGGGAGGCGATGGCCGCCCTAATAACTGGAATTCTTTCTGGAATGCCATGGGCGGTAGGGATAATACTGGTGATGTAAATGACGATCCAGGTAACCAACTCGCAGGTTTAGACTTTAAACTGAAACTTTACCCATTAATCGATCTACCTGTCAGCTTATATGGCCAAATGGTCGGTGAAGATGAAGCCAACCTTTTTCCATCGAAAAATGCCTTTATGGGCGGTATCGAGGGCTATCACACGCTATGGGGCCAACCATTAAATTGGTATATTGAAGGCGCCAACACTCACACTGAGTGGAATAAAGATAAAGTCATGTATCGCCACTTTATCTACACTGATGGCTATTACCAACAAGGTGCATCATTAGGCCATGGTATGGGCGGTGATGGCCGTATGTTAACCACCAAAGTGGAATATACCCTTGATGATGATAACCGTGTTAGCACACGTTTGATGTATGCGAAAGTGAATAAGTCTAACTTTGACGGCAACAAGTTATTCCCTAAATCTGAAACCATCAAAGGTGTTGATATGGGTTGGTGGCATAACTTTGACAATGACGTCAGTACTGACGCAAAAGTGTGGGTTTCAAAAACCGATTATGAAACACGCAATGATGTCGGTGCCGCAGTGACGGTAAACGTGCCATTTAAGTGGTAATCATCTTATAGTCACAAGCCATGCTTATTATTGAAATGGATTATGGGTAAACTATAATCCATTAGGTTGCTGACAAAGCAGGATAAAAGCGTGGTTTTTCCTGCTTTGTGTTATCAGCCAAAAATCAATCCTTTGATTTTCCTTAGCCTTTTTCAAAACCTATCCAACCTGCAGCCAAACCGAATCGCTTTGTCAGCAGTCTGACGGATTATAGGTAAACTATAATCCGTTTTTTTGCTAATTTGTTTCTGTTTTGCAGTAAAACATATCTGGCTGAAAAATAAACGTAAAAATTGGGTAAATTAATATTATCAATCACGCATATTATTAATCCATCGTAACGCCAAATTCGCGTAAAAATAGGTATGTTTTATTTTTGAGCTAATTATATCCACATTAAATGCAATGATATAAAAGACTTAACTTAAGCAAAATATTTAATCACGGCACACGCGTATAATAAGAATTATAACCTGATAATTTAAAATAACTTATTCATTTAATACTCCTATTAGGACTATTCTCTAAGACAATCGCAGTGATAGTCACTACCTAGGTTTGGTGGTATTATTAAGCGCTTTTGCTTGACCCGATTCGCCATGAGGCATACCCTTTGGGCGGCAAAAAACAATAAGCCATGCTTATCAATTGAACGCGATAGCAAAAAATGTAACGTTTTCAATTAATAAGTATGCATTTACAAATTCAATGGTGCTCTGGGACCCGACAACCCAGTGCGGTAGCTATGGGTTGAGAACAATATTAAACCTAAAATGAAAACAAAAAATATACTAATTATTGGTGGAGGCAATGTTGGCCATTCACTAGCATATTCTTTATCTGACAAAGCTAATGTTAACCTACTTGTACGTGATAAAACAAAATGGGATACAAAATTAAAGTTTGGTCCAAATGAGTCGCAATCATTTAATGTATTAACTTGGAATGAAAAAATAGAAGACAGTCCAAGTATAATCTTTTTAACATTACCCTTACAATATAGAAAGGATGCTCTTAATAAATTATCACAATTAAACATTCACCATAGTACCATCGTGGCCATTCCCGGCTATGGGAATTTTGAAGACCTCATCTCTAGCATCACGGGTTATGAAAAGTTTAACTATGGTTCACTTCAGAGGGTTCCATATATTTGTAGAATAAAAGAATATGGAAAAGAAATTGAAATAACAGGATACAAAGATAAATTATTTTTATACCTTAAGGATAAAAAAGATGATTTATTGGAAACATTTTCCTATCTGTTTAATACACCTACATACTATTTAGAATCCCACTTACAAAACACTCTATCAAACTCAAATCCTCTTCTTCATACATCAAGATTATATTCAATTTTTAACAATGACCTAAAAAAAAGGGAAAAAATATTATTTTATGAAGAGTGGGGTGACGAGTCCTCACACCTGCTAATTAATATGGATAATGAGCTAAAAAAAATCTATAAAGCGAACGGTATAGAAAACTTACATACCGATATTTTAAGTCACTATGGTGTAAGCTCAGCCATAGAATTAACAAATAAAATTAAAAATATCAATGCATTCAAAAAAATTGAAACGCCAATGATTGAAGATGGGAAAGGTCACTATACTGCAGATCTTCAATCAAGATATTTTACTGAAGATTTTGGGATTGGGCTAAAATGCATAGATGATATCGCTATTAAATCTGGCCTGAAATTAAATTTTATACCTATGGTTTTGGATTGGTATAACTCAATTATGAAAGAAGAGGCATAATTATGCAAGTTGTCATACCCGCTGCTGGAATGGGAAATAGGCTTGGAAAATACACAAGTGATAAAACAAAATGTATGGTAGAAGTTCATAACGTTACATTAATTGAACGTTGCTTATCAATTCTTTCAAATTATGATATTTCGCGAATTGTGTTAGTAGTTGGCTATCACAAGAATAAATTAAAGGAGCTTTTAGGTAGTAGTTATAATGGCATAGAGATAATATATATTGATAACGATATATATGATAAAACAAATAATATATATTCAATATACCTTGCCAAAGATGAATTAGTAAAAGACGATACTATTCTATTGGAAAGTGATTTGATTTTTGAAGAAAAAATCATAGAAAATCTTGTATCAAATCAATTTCCAAATATTGCCGTAGTAGATAAATACCAACCATGGATGGATGGAACTGTTGTTGAGATTAATAATAACTTTGATATAGTTAATTTTGTTCCTAAAAAAGATTTTGAGTTTAGTAAAAGCGATTTATATTATAAAACAGTAAATATTTATAAGTTTTCTAAAGAATTTTTGGAAAATACATATGTACCTTTTTTAGAGGCTTATTCAAAAGCATTAGGTCAAAATGAGTATTACGAGCAAGTATTGCGAGTTATCACACTATTAGAAACTCAAGAATTAAAAGCATTACCATTACAGGGTGAAAAATGGTACGAGATAGATGATGTACAAGACCTTGATAATGCTAATGTTATTTTCGCAAAAAAAGAAGAAAAATTAAGCCTATTATCCCGTCGTTACGGTGGTTATTGGCGTTATAGTGACATTATTGATTTCTGCTATTTAGTGAATCCGTATTTTCCTAATAAAACATTTATGGGAGAAATGAAAAACTCGTTTGATACTTTAGTTCGCGAATATCCATCTGGTGCTAATGTACAATCGCTTTTGGCGGCTAAAATGTTCAAGTGTAACCCAGATCAAATCGCCGTAGGAAATGGCGCAGCGGAGCTGATCGATATACTGGCTCAATATAAAAATGAAAAGCTAGGTCTTTTTATTCCAACATTTGAAGAATACTCATCAAGGTTCAAATCTGTAACTCTGCAAAAACTTAATAATCAAAATTTCACATATGATAAGAATGACATTATTAAATTAGCTCAAGAAAATGATGGAGTTATTCTAATTAACCCAGATAATCCATCTGGAAACTTTATCCCATACAAAGATTTACTAGAACTAATTGATTGGTTTAAAGCAAATAAAAAAACATTTATTGTAGATGAGAGCTTTGTAGATTTTGCCGAGAATGGCCTAGACTCAACATTAATGAAAGAAGAAATTCTTAATTTATACTCAGGGTTAATTGTCATAAAAAGTATCAGTAAGAGTTATGGCGTTCCTGGAATTCGCTTAGGTGTTATAGCAAGCTCAAATATTGAATTAATTTCATTAATTAAAAAATCAATCCCTGTGTGGAATATAAATTCTTTAGGCGAATTTTTCTTTCAAATTATTGGGAAATATGAAAAGGTATATGCTAGTGCTTGTAAGCAAATAATTACCGAAAGAAACTCACTATTTGATGCATTATCAAAAAATAAACTACTAACTCCTATTAAATCTCAAGCTAACTATATTTTATGTAAAGTAAGTCTGATTTCATCCAAGGAACTTATTGAAATACTTTGCACTGAGTATAATATTTTAGCGAAAGATTGTGCAGAGAAAAAAGGCTTTGATAATCGGTCATATATTAGATTAGCCGTTAGGGATAGTATTGATAATCAACATTTGATCGATAGCTTACTTGAAATAGAGTCTAAGGTTAAATAAGTGTACCGTTTAGAATTAGTTAATATTGAAAAAATTCAAATTACGGAAGAACATATACCTGAACGTGTTGAATGGCTTGTAGAAAAAATTAAATCGGAGGCACTCTGGCGAGTGCCTTTACTTCTAGAAGAAAATTCATATGCAATTATGGATGGACATCATCGATTTGAGGTTGCAAAACGCTTAGGACTAAAACGAGTTCCTTCAGTCATGTTAAGCTATGACTCACCTGCTGTTAATGTTGTGTCATGGCGTGATGATTTTGAGGTTAATAAAAAAATAGTACAAAATTATATAAAACAGAAAAAAATCTTTCCACATAAAACAACTAAACATATCATTGAACCATACCCTGATGAAATATCTATCCCGATATCCTTTTTATACTAAAACTCTATGCCTACAGGTAGCAAAGTGATTACTAAATATTTAAAAAATATAAAAAGAAATCTATCTTTTTACAAAAGATCTAGAGTTTTAAATAAAGAAAAAGATCAGATGCTAGATAAAATGTATCTTTTTTTCAAACATCAGAAAATAACTTATTGGTTAGAGTATGGCACATTATTAGGAGCAGTGAGAAATAATAAAATCATTCCTCATGATTATGATGTTGACCTTGGATTACTACAATCACAATGGAGTATAGGCATACGCAACGAATTAAAAAAACTAGGTTTTCAGTTTATCAGAGAAATAGCAGTAGATGGTATTGTCTATGAAGAGTCTTACAAATTTAATGGGATAACTATAGATTTTTTCTATTGTTCTATAATAGATAATATAGTAAATACTCCTGTTTTCCGCCCTTTTAAAAATATGACTTGGGATGAGTCATTGAAACAAAAAGGTGGATTTGAACTTTACCTCTTTAAAAATCCATATAATGGCGTACAAGAAATATTATTTGAAAATGAGTACTGGAATGTACCTAAAAATTCTAATCTACATCTGATCAGCTACTATGGTAATAACTATATGATCCCAGAAAAAAACTGGAAGGGCGAAAATGCTGCAGTTGCTATGGATCGCGTAGGTAGAGTTAGTTACTAGTTCTCTTACTAAACTCTTAAATAAAAATTATATATAATGTTCAATAAAAAAATAGTTAGTAATTTTTCATACCTATCTCTAATTCAGATAATCACATTATTAGTTCCTTTTATATATTATCCATACTTAATTAGAAAATATAATATTGCTGATTATGGCCTTGTCGTCTTTATCCAAAGTATAATTATGCTTTTAGCTATTATAGTAGATTTTGGGTTTAATATTTCAGGAACCCGCAGCGCTGCTGAAAACCGAGATAAAAAGACAAGATTAAACATTATATACAGCAGTATTACATATATAAAGATTATTCTTTTTTTTATTTGTCTAGCTGTATATCAAGTATTTATCCTGCTGAATAGTAAATTAAGTCAAGAATATTTCTTATCTAATTTTTTATTTTTAATAGTGCTGGGAGAAGCATTATTTTCACAATGGTTATATTTAGGTCTGGAAAAAATAAAATTCGCCGCTGTGATAAATTTATTTTCTAGGTTTATGTTACTTTTAATCATACTAATTGGAACTAATACTAGTTTAGGTTTTTTCTCATTTCCATTAGCTCTAGTTATTACATCTATGTTAAATGGTATCATTTCAATTTATTTCGTCAGAAAAAAACTACAGATTAAGTTTGTACGCGTTTCCTTTTTTAGAATGAAAAGAGACCTACTAAAATCTTACTCTTTTTTACTATCTAGATCTGTTGGTGTTATTATCTTAAAATTAAATACCTATCTTATTGGTAACTACATAGGCCTAGCTCAGGTAGCCTATTACGACCTAGCTGAAAAATTAATAAATTTAGCTTTAATGCCATTAAATATTTTAAATCAAATACTATATCCCCATATCGCAAAAACAAAAAACTTCAACCTAACATTTAAAATTATTTTTGTACTTCTTATTATATACCTAGCCGCATACCCATTTATATTCCTCTTCGGTGAAGATGTCATAGCTCTATTTGCTGGTGATGACATGCGAGATACTTATCCTTATTTATTAATTCTTTATATTATTCCCATAGCAAA
Organism: Providencia sp. PROV197; assembly: GCF_028479625.1. NCBI lineage: Bacteria > Pseudomonadati > Pseudomonadota > Gammaproteobacteria > Enterobacterales > Morganellaceae > Providencia > Providencia sp. PROV197. Next base: position 3,490 of record NZ_JAMPNZ010000036.1, on the reverse strand, counting down.
TATAGTCACCTATTTTTCTGGAAACTGTGCTTTAATTCTTATTAATAGGAAAAAAGCTTTCAACAACAGTATTTACATATCAGCTTTATTCTATTTATTAGTAATACTATATTTATTAATTACAGAAAACTTTAATATTATAACGCTTTGCTGGGCTCTAGTATTAAACTCAATAGTTACCTGTCTATATAGAGCAATTGCATGCTTTAAAAACAAAGAATTATTTAAAAAATCAGTTTAGAACGGCTATTAAATTATGAATGAAAATGAACTAGTTTCAGTTATATTACCTGTATATAATGCTGAAAAATTTCTTTATGAAGCAATTGACTCAATAATCAGACAAACATACAAAAATCTACAAATCATTATTATAAATGATGGCTCTACCGATAGGTCATTAGATATAATCAATAGTTTCGATGATAAAAGAATACTGATAATTACTCGTGAGAATAAAGGGTTAATATACACTCTCAATGAGGGACTTCATTTATCAAAAGGAAGCTATATTGCCCGAATGGATGCCGACGATATAGCAAGATTTGACCGCATTGAAAAACAGTTGCGTTTTCTGAAAAAAAATAAAAATGTTGCGATTGTTGGCTCTTATGCTAATTTAATTGATGAAGATGGAAATGATATTGGACTCAAAAAAAAACCACATTCAGATAAAATAATAAAAGCTATTTGCTTTTTTGGAAGTCCATTTATACATCCTTCTGTGATGTTTAATAAAAATTTAATCAAAGAAGAACTTTATTATTCTAATAATTTTGTACACGCTGAAGACTATGAATTATGGGCTAGACTAATAGCTAATGAAGAACTAAATTTTTTTAACATCAAAGATACCTTACTAAAGTATCGTATAGTTAGCACTAGCGTAAGCAGAAAATATGAAGATCAACAAAAAAAATCCCATGAAAACATAACAAAAAAATATTTTTTAAAGAAAAGTGATAATTCATCTCTAGATACGACATTATCTTTACTAAAAAATATTATTTTTAATCAGAAAAAGAAATCAAAAGTTCCATTACAGATTATATATGTACTAAGAAAAATGATTAAAAACTTTCGATAACTTTCATATTAATAAGTTCGACTAACTATTATAAGAGTAATCATGCAATATTTTACTAAACCTCAACATAATAAAATATTAACATTAGCTATATCAACTATTTATAAAAACCTTAATGACACTTTAAAATATTTAGAAACATTACCAAAAATAGAAAATGTTGAAATATTAATTATCTGTCAGTTACTTTCTTCTAATATAGAGAATTTAAAACACCAAAAAACCATTTATAATAATGAGATAATCACCTATTATTATAATGAAAAAGGAATTAGTAATAGTAGGAATAGAGCCATAGAAAAAAGTTCATCAAAGTATATATGGTTTCTCGACGATGACATTGAATTAAATATTACGGATATTTATAAATTAATTGAGCTCTTACATGACTCCCAAAGTGACTGTGAATTAGTTAAAATCGGCAGTCTAGAAAATGATAATGAGTTTTATAAAAATTATAATTCTCGAAAATTTGGATTGTGCACTAATTCCGTACAATTACTACAAGTTAGTTCTATTGAAATTATCATTAATAAAGAGTCAATTACGAATAAGAAAGTCTCTTTTAACCCAAAGTTTGGCTTAGGAAGCGATTACCCTGCAGGTGAGGAAAATTTATTTCTTATTAATTTATTTGAGAAAGGAAGCACTATTAATTTTTTAGATATTACTCCTATAAGACATACTACTCTAATGACTTATAGGCTAAAAAAAACTAAAGAGCACTATTTAGCTCAAGGATATATTGCATCAAGATTTCCATTTTATATTAAGTTGCCCTTAATCCTTAGATGGAGTCTGAGAGATAATAAAAAAATATCATTTGTAAAAAGAATTAAATACCTTATATCTGGAAAGTCAATTATGGATTCCTAGCATGTTATTAAAACACAGCCATCTAATAACAATAGTATTATTACTTACCACAAAATTAATGTTATTCTCTACAGTCATTGACAATAGCATAATATACTTAATAGCAATTACGTCCTCATTGTTAATAATACTTTTTAATCATGAAAAAAAAATTATAAAAACAAACAATTTCATTGGGTTAGTTCTATTAATATTAAGCACAATAATATTTTCTTTTTCAAAAATAAATAATGACGTAAGCCTATTAAATTTCATTACCCCTATCAACCTAATAACTATACTAATGGCATATATATCTATATCATATAAACCACTAGTCATGAAAAAATCACTAATTGCATACAGTAACATTATGTCATGCATAATTCTTACTGGTTTATTTTTTTACATCGCATTATCTTTAAATATAATTTCCCCGACTGAAATAGTTCACGCAAGCGACCATGCAGATGAACGTGGCTATTTTTCCTTTCATGGCCTAGTATATTATCCATCTTGGATTTCTATTAATGTATTTGGGTTAACTTTTTATCGATTTACAAGTGTTTTTTGGGAACCTGGAACATTAGGTCTGTACCTTGTATTTCTAATAAGTATAGAGTTAATTAACAACGATACTAAGTTACGAAAGTATAAAATAGGTATATATACAATCAGTGGCCTTCTATCGTTATCCCTTGTTTTTATCTTTTGCATTATAACTTTAGTTCTATTTAGATTTTTATCTAGACATATATCTAGAAATATAAGCAAGAAAAAATTTATATTTAGAACCATACTCATATTTTTAGTTATAGCTGTTTTTTTTACAAGCTATGATTTACTGCATCAGTTGATATTATATAGGCTTGATTTTGATGCTAATCGTGGGTTTGTAGGGAATAATAGAAGTGGCACCTTCACCTCATTTTTATCTCAATTTAGCGATGGCAATATACTACAACAATTATTTGGGTTCGGCCCATACGCAAAATTTGATGGTGATACTACTTCCATATTTCTCAAACTATACCAACGGGGTATTTTAGGGTTTACATTATTTTTTACATCTATATGTTTTTTTGCTGCAAATACAAATAATAAATATTTGTATTTATCATGGATTGTTGGTTTATTAGCCCTGACTCAAATTGAAGGTGCTATTTTTTTTATTATGATGATGATTATTCAAATTAATAAAAAACAATCTGAAAACATCAATACCTAATAAATTATGATACTCATAAAATTATTTATAATCCTACGTTAAAATTTAGCTCTTAATAAAATAATTTGGTCTAACATATGAAAATAGCAATCGCAGGAACCGGCTACGTCGGCCTATCTAACGCCATGTTACTGTCACAACACCACGAAGTGGTTGCGGTGGACATCATCCCTGAAAAAGTGGCGATGTTAAATAATCATCAATCACCGATTGTTGATGCCGAAATTGAACAGTTTTTAACGGAAAAAACACTTAATTTCCGGGCAACGGAAGATAAAACTGAGGCCTACACAGGCGCTCAGTACGTGATTGTGGCTACA
>NZ_JAMPNZ010000035.1:0-81534 GCF_028479625.1 Providencia sp. PROV197 | reverse complement strand
TTTAAATTTGATTTATTAACAATACAGTTATTTGATAATGAATCATTTTTTATGCATAACAAATCCGTTATGCGCGATATACAATGCCACAATGATATTTTTCACTCATGACAAATGATATAATTCAATGAATTAATAATCTAATTAATGCAACCCACGTTAATCGTCAAGCAAGTCAGAGTGTAACGATAAGCTTACTATAACAATAGGTTGTGTGGGTATAATTACCTGATTGAATGATTATCAAATCAGTCTACTCTTAATCGGAGACCAATATGGATGCTTTAACTCTTTTGTTGAACCGTCGTTCAGCTTCCAGACTCACTACACCAGCACCACAAGGCGAAGAACTTAACAATATTCTTGCGGCAGGAATGAGAGCACCCGATCACGGTGCATTACGCCCATGGCATTTCGTTATTATGCAAGATGCGGGTATTAAGCGCTTTAGTCAATTGCTAGAAAAAGCAGCGATTGAAGGCAAACTAGGTGCAGAAGTTGAAGAAAAAGCACGTAATGCACCTTTTCGTGCACCCTTAATCATCACAGTGATCGCGAAAATTAAAGATCACGCTAAAGTGCCACAGTGGGAGCAATTAGTTGCTGCGAGTTGTACTGTCCAAGCGATGCAAATGGCTGCAGTTGCACAAGGTTTTGGTGGGATTTGGCGCTCAGGTTCATGGACAGAAGATGCCGTTGTTCGTGCAGGGTTAGGTTGCGAAGAAAATGACCGTATTGTCGGTTTCCTTTACTTAGGCACTCCAGAACTAAAAGCACCAGCAAAAGTTCAAACACCAGATATGGACAGTTTTATCACACATTTTTAAGGGAACAATAATGACTGAGAAAATTAGGCTAACGCAATACAGTCACGGAGCGGGTTGCGGCTGTAAAATTGCCCCGAAAGTGTTAGAACAGATTTTACATACAGAACAAGCCAAATTTCATGATCCACATTTGTTAGTTGGCAATGAAACTAAGGATGATGCTGCTGTTTATGATTTAGGTAATGGTATTGGGATCATCAGTACCACTGACTTCTTTATGCCAATCGTTGACTCTCCATTTGAATTTGGGCGCATTGCGGCAACCAACGCGATTAGCGATATTTTTGCTATGGGGGGTAAGCCGATTATGGCGATTGCGATTTTAGGATGGCCGATCGCTAAATTACCACCAGAGGTTGCTCGTGAAGTGATTGAAGGGGGTCGTGCTGCTTGTGCAGATGCTGGAATTTCCCTTGCGGGTGGGCACTCTATTGATGCCCCTGAGCCTATTTTTGGCTTGGCTGTCACGGGGGTCGTCAACACGGAGTATGTGAAAAAAAATAGTGCTGCAACAGCAGATTGTGAGCTGTTTTTGACAAAACCACTCGGTATTGGCGTGCTAACGACCGCGGAGAAAAAAGGTTTACTCAAAGAAGAGCACCAGCACCTTGCCGCAGAAACCATGTGCCAGTTGAATAAACTCGGCGCCGTGATTGCCCCCCTAGAAGGTGTCACTGCAATGACGGATGTGACAGGTTTCGGTTTACTTGGTCACTTAAGTGAGATTTGCGAAGGTTCTGGCGTTCGCGCACAGGTTTCTTTTAGCAAAGTGCCAAAATTAGCCGATGTTGAAAAATATATCGAAGCGGGATGTGTGCCAGGCGGAACATCACGTAATTTTGATAGCTATGGTCATCTTATTGGTCCTATGAGTGATATGCAGCGTCAATTATTGTGTGATCCTCAAACCTCTGGTGGGTTACTTATTGCTGTAAAACCATCTGAAGTCATTAAAATTAAAGAGATTGCACAGCAGCAAGGTGTTTTGCTACAGTCTATCGGAAGATTACTCCCCCATCAGGACAATGTCCCACTAGTTGAAGTGATAGATTAATTCATGCGTTTGTTTATTGCGGAAAAACCGAGCCTCGCTAGAGCGATTGCCGATGTACTACCAAAACCTCACCAGCGGGGGGATGGTTTTATTAAATGCGGTGATGGCCAAACGGTCACATGGTGCATTGGTCACCTTCTTGAACAGGCTGAGCCCGATGCTTATGAGCCACGCTATGCGCGTTGGAATTTGCAAGACTTGCCAATTATTCCTGAAAAGTGGCAGCTAAAACCGCGTGCCGCAGTAACCAAACAACTGAAAACCATCGAAGCACTGCTTAAACAAGCAACAGTTGTGATCCATGCAGGAGACCCTGATAGAGAAGGTCAGTTGCTGGTGGATGAAGTGCTCGATTTTCTAAAACTTGATGTGGAAAAACGCAAAAACGTTAAACGTTGCCTTATCAATGACCTTAATCCCCAAGCCGTTGAGCGCGCTATTGACCGGTTAAGGGAAAACCGCGAGTTTATCCCATTGTGTGTATCTGCCCTTGCGAGGGCAAGAGCAGATTGGTTGTATGGTATTAATATGACTCGCGCTTACACGTTGCTAGGGCAACGTGGCGGCTATCAAGGTGTTCTTTCTGTTGGTCGAGTACAAACCCCTGTTTTAGGGCTGGTAGTGAGGCGTGATGAAGAGATAGAACATTTTGTGCCTAAAGACTTTTTTGAAGTGAAAGCGCACATTGTCACCCCAAACGATGAACGCTTTGTTGCGACTTGGCAACCGAGTGAGTCTTGTATTGATTATCAGGATGAAGAAGGGCGCTTATTTCATCGACCGTTGGCTGAGCATGTCGTATCTCGTATTGAGGGAAAACCCGCAATTGTCACGCTGTATCAAGACAAACGAGAGTCTGAAATTGCGCCACTGCCTTTTTCATTGTCTGCATTACAAATAGAAGCAGCTAAAAAATACGCGTTAAGTGCGCAAGAAGTGTTGGATATCTGCCAGCGCTTATATGAAACCCATAAATTAATCACCTATCCACGTTCAGATAGCCGTTATTTACCCGATGAGCACTTTGCAGGGCGACATAGTGTATTAAATGCAATTGCGGTTCATCAACCTGATTTAACAGAATTTGAATTACCTGAATTAGATAAGAAAAACCGTTGCTGGGATGATAAAAAAGTTGATGCTCACCATGCGATTATCCCTACAGCTAAAGCAACAGCAGTAAAATTAACAGAAAATGAAAATCATATTTATCAGCTAATTGCACGCCAATATATTATCCAGTTTATGTCTGATGCTATTTTTCGCAAATGCACGATTGAACTGGAAATTGAAAAGGGCAAATTTGTTGCCAAAGCTCGCTTCTTAGCTGAAGCAGGCTGGCGGGTTGTTTTAGGCGGGAAAGAGCGTGATGCTGAAAACGATGGGATGCCATTGCCTGTTGTTGCTAAAGATGATGAGCTTTTGTGTGAAAAAGGAGAAGTGATTGAGAGGCAAACTCAGCCACCGAGGCCTTTTACTGATGCCACTTTACTCTCTGCTATGACGGGTATTGCGCGATTTGTTCAAGATAAAGCATTAAAAAAAGTATTGCGAGAAACAGATGGTCTTGGCACTGAAGCAACCCGAGCTGGGATTATCGATTTATTGTTTAAACGCCAGTTTCTGTATAAAAAAGGGCGATATATTCATTCATCTCCTGCAGGAAGAGCCTTGATTCATGTATTGCCTGACATGGCTACGTTGCCTGATATGACAGCGCACTGGGAATCAGTTTTAACGCAAATCAGTGAAAAGCAAACTCGTTATGATGATTTTATGCATCCACTGAGTGAAACATTGATACAGCTTATTCATCACGCACGCCAGTTTACTAATTTACGAGCATTTAGAGAGTTACCTCCGCCGCCAAGTAAAGGTGGTAAGAAAATGGCTAAAACTGCGAAGAAAAGTAAGAAGAAAGCGGATGGCTAAGTCAATAAAAAGGCGCTGATTTGAGCGCCTTTCCACATAATATTAACTATTTAGTTAAATCGAACTCAGACCAAACAGGGGCATGATCAGACGGTTTTTCCATTCCACGAATTTCATAATCAATACCTGTTGCAATACAGCGTTCTGCTAGCTTATTGGATGCCAGTAATAAATCGATGCGTAAACCACGATTATCATCGAAACCTTTCGAACGGTAATCAAACCATGAATAACGGTCATCGACATCTGGGTTTTTTGCGCGATAAGTATCAACTAAACCCCAACCTATTAGCTTGTCTAGCCACTCTCGTTCTTCAGGTAAAAATGAACATTTTCCTGTCTTTAACCAGCGCTTACGGTTGATATCGCCAATACCAATATCTAAATCTGTTGGGCTAATATTCATATCACCCATGATGAGTAGCTGGGAGTCCGCGGTTTGTGTGGAAGTCACATAACTTTGTAAGTCACGGTAAAATTTTTCTTTTGCAGGAAATTTTGTTGGATGGTCACGGCTCTCACCTTGAGGGAAGTAACCATTGACTACAGTGAGTAATCCCCGCTCTGTTTGAATGTCAGCCATAATGATTCGCCGTTGAGCTTCTTCATCATCAGTCGGGAAGCCTTTACGGACAGCGATAGGTTCATTTTTAGTCAGAAGCGCAACACCGTAGTGTGCTTTTTGGCCGTGATAAAAAACATGATAACCCAATTGGCTCACTTCATCATAAGGAAACATATCATCATGTACTTTGGTTTCTTGTAAGCCGATGACCTCAGGTTGATGTTTTTCGATGATAGCGGCAAGTTGATGCGGGCGAGCACGAAGACCATTGATGTTAAACGATATGAATTTCATGAATTTTTATCACCTATTTTTAATATTCTTATGGTTAATTCTAACAGATGCAATCGTCACTGTAACCCATATGATAGTGGTTATTGGCTAATATACAAAATAACAATTAATTAAAGATATGAATTAGGGGTGTAATGGAAAATAGCTATATTAAAAATAAATAAGGATATATTTAATTATTTATAATTTATTGTGTGTGATTCAATTGTCATTAATATAAAGTTATGGTTGATGATTAAAAAATGGTTGTTAATTATTTGAAATAAGCATTGTTAATTTCATTTAAAGTCAATTGGTTATTTGTATTTTAATGTGATTTAATAGTGGTGGCATAAAAAATAATTAAAAGAAACAGTATAATATATTGCTTTGCTATGTTGGAAATTATAAAAATACTTTTATGAAATATTGTTACTCATTCAATAAAAAATTAAATTTTATTTTTTATTGAATGATTTTGGTTATGGGGTAATCAATATATTATCTATTGGATAATAATTTTGTTGATTAACATATTAATAAATAGAATGGGGTCATAGATATGTTCTTTTCAAGAAAATTAGAGGCGTTTATGGCGGTTGTTGAAAATGGCTCGTTAAGTAAAGCTGCGAGAGTGATGAACCGAACGACGCCTCCTATCGCTAAGTCTATCAAGGACTTCGAAACAAGCCTAGGTAAACGGCTTTTTAAACGAGAAAAATTTGGAATGACATTAACTAAGGATGGCCAGGAACTTTATAATGATCTTAGAGATCTGTACTTGCAGGAGAAGGAAATCACTAAAAAACATTTTTCAGGTTATATTGTCAATGAAGCAAATATTTACTATGACTGGGGAAAGGAAAATCATTTGATTAATCTTTACCAAGCAGCTCACCAAAATAATGTACAAGTAAATATATTAAGGTTTAATTATGATGAGGTGGATGAAATAGTTGACTATGATGGGAATACACTGATTTTAAGTTCTGAACAAGTGATAAGTGAACGATTTTCATTACAAAAAAAAATAGAGAATTCACCATTGGGCATTTACTGTCGTAAGGCTCTTTATGAGAAATTTAATCATGACCTTGTCGCATTATTACAAGAAAGCACATGGCTTTGTGATCCTGCGTTTTATAAAAGTTCACTGATGAGTGATTTATTAGAAAAAATAGAAACACTCGATAATAAAGTGAGTGTGAGGCAAATGGATAATATTGGTTGTTGCCAGAGTTTTATTCAAGATGGTGATTTTATTGGCATTATTGATCACTATCCTGAAGAAGAATTAATCGATAAGTCATTAATATATATATCACTGAATAAATTATTGGGGCAGAGCGAATGTTATGTCTATAAGTCAAAGGCACATTCAAGTGTACTAAATCGTTTTATGGGGGTCGTTGATAAGCTTGGTGTAGAGTGTCTTTAAATGGTGGTGGGAGAAGGATTCGAACCTTCGAAGTCTGTGACGGCAGATTTACAGTCTGCTCCCTTTGGCCGCTTGGGTATCCCACCAGATTTTGAATTGCTGTAATCGGTCACAGCGGGCGGCATCATATCAAATGACGCGCCGCTGTAAAGCATTAATTTTCAAAAAACATTCGTTTGCTGTTTTTTTGTTCTTAATGATTGTAAATACTACAAATTATTACTAGAAAGGGCTTACGTGTATTTGTTTATAAAATGATAGTGCGGTTACCATATACAAATACACGTTGCGCCAACACCCAATACAATGCGTGACTTAAGACATTTTTTTCAACATCACGACCTGCTCGCATCATATCATCCGCTGTAAATGTATGGTCAACGTTAATCACGTTTTGCGTGATAATAGGACCTTCATCCAAGTTATCATTCACAAAGTGTGCGGTAGCGCCAATAATCTTCACACCACGCTCATAAGCTTGATGATAAGGGCGTGCACCAATAAAAGCAGGTAAGAATGAATGGTGAATATTAATAATTTGATTAGGATAATGCTGGACAAACTCAGGGGTTAAAACTCGCATATACTTTGCTAAAACGACATAATCAGGTTGATATTGATCAATCTGCGCCGTCATCTTTTCATCATGTTGTTCACGAGTTAAACCTTCATGACTAATATGATGGAATGGAATACCAAATTGCTCAACCAAATTTTTCAATGTGTCGTGATTACCAATAACGGCTGCAATTTCAACATCTAACCCGTCGTAAGCACTCTTCATTAACAAGTCACCCAAACAATGTGCTTCTTTGGTCACCATGATAACAATACGGCGGCGGCCAGAAGCATTGAGCTCACGTTTTGAACCCGCGGGTAATGCGTCATCAAGATCGGCGAGGAGGGTTTCATCATTAAAAATACCCTCAAGTTCTGTTCGCATAAAAAAACGACCCGTATGGTGATCCACAAATTCATTATTTTGCACAATGTTGAGTTGGTGCTTGTAACAAATATTGGTGATTTTTGCGATTAATCCTTTCGCATCAGGGCAAATAGTCCTGAGGATTTTTTTTTGTACAATTTTGTGTTGCATGAAACTGCCTAATCCTTAACTAACAGAGCCTTATTTTTCAGGCTAATACATACGGCGTAATGAACTCGCGTAGGTAGATAGTATTTAGTGTTTATAACGAAAAGTATTCGTTTTATTCACAGCATTTTTTATATTTTTTGCCAGAACCACAGGGACACAAATCGTTACGTCCAACTTTAGGGGTAATACCATCGAGATAATACCAACGCGAATTCAAACGAATAAAGCGGGAACGTTCATGAATAAGCTGTTTATGATCAGCTTTTTCATCAATAAAGCAAGCCGAAAATTCGACATAGCCTTCATCGGCGTTTTTAGCATAAGAAGAACTAATAACACGGAGCCCTACCCATTGTGTATGCTCGAAGCTATTTGTCATTTCTTGCCGCCACTCTTGTGCATTGCAATCTGGATGCCATGTTTCAATTAAATAATCAGCGTTATGCAATACATAGGCACTATAACGTGAACGCATAAGCTGTTCAGGCGTCTCTGGGGTGGCTTCATTGCGTAAGAATGGGGCACAGCAATGTTCAAATTGTGCTCTGCTGCCACAATGGCACTTACTTTCTTCTTGGTGATCCATAATACTCTCGATAAAAATAAGTAGAAGGTTGAAAAATCACTATACTCAAATGATGGATGAAAAATGATTTTATTATATGAATAATAGTATTGTTAATTAAACAGGGTTATTGCGGTAGGTATCAAATGAAAAATAGAAAAATATTGATAATCGAAGACGAAATCACCTTCTGTACTATCTTGAAAACGTACTTAGAAAGTTTAGAGCTAGAGATCTATACCGCAAGTAATGGCCAACAAGCGATTGAGATGTTGACGGTTGAGGGAATTGACCCTGATATTATTCTTTGTGATCTAAATATGCCAGTGATGAATGGGGAAGACTTCATGCGTGAATTGGTTGCTAGTAATATAACCACACCTGTGATCGTTATTTCTGCAACGACAGATTTTACTCAACTTGATCGCATGTTTCGTCTTGGTGCAAAGGATGCTTTACTTAAGCCAATAAAGAATTTAGATGAAGTCAAAATTACAATTTTGTCTGCTCTCTATCCCGAAGAAGATGATCTTAGCACTCAAATTGGTGATGAAATACACCAGATTGCGTCTCTGATGCAAAGTAATACGCAAGATATGCTAGCCGTCTTGAAACAATTGCAGCCACCAGTGCATCAGATTATTAATGGTTATCGAATTAATTATCGCCAATTGAATGAAGCCAACCGATTTGGACTGTTGCTAGATTTAGCGCCAATTTCAGAAAGCCAAATCGGTTTTTATTGCATTGATACAGAGCGCTCAGCACAAGAGGGGATCATGGCTGCGTTTTTGATTCGTGTTGTTTTCAATGATTTGTTGAAAAACGCGGTGAGCTACCCAGATAAAAAACTACCAAATATTGATAAAATTATTAATCAAATAAATCATTTGTTAGAAGACTCAGGGTTTACCGGCCATTTTCCTCTACTTCTTGGGTATTTTAATACTCAGAATAAAGCGATTATTATGGCAAGTGCAGGTTTAGAAGCGGAAGTGACTACAGAAGAATCCCATTTTAAATTAGACAGAAGTATTCCATTGGGTGCTCTAAAATTCTACCATCCGAATCATTTAGAAGTAAAAGGAACGGCTTGGCAGTGTTTAATTCGTAATAACAGCCAGAAAATAAAACTTATGTTTAACCCTGAAAGTTAGCATTATCTTAAAATGACTCACAGTAAAGCGCCAAATAAAGCTAATCAGACTCATCGCTATTTATTCATTAATAATTCCTGATATACTTCTGCGCACTAAAAAAACCTCATTCACTTTTTTGAAAAATGAGGTAAAGGTGTGCAGAAATTATATGGAGTATAAAATGACACAACGTAAGGTGCGTAAAGCGGTAATCCCCGTTGCGGGATTAGGAACAAGGATGCTTCCAGCAACGAAAGCGATCCCTAAAGAGATGCTACCAATCGTTGATAAACCGTTGATTCAATATGTTGTTAATGAATGTATTGCCGCGGGTATTAATGAGATTGTCCTTGTCACACATTCTTCTAAAAACTCAATTGAAAACCATTTTGATACAAGCTTTGAGTTAGAGGCCATTTTAGAAGCCCGTGTTAAGCGCCAATTACTCGACGAGGTGCAATCTATTTGCCCAAGTCATGTTACGATTATGCAAACGCGCCAAGGAATCGCAAAAGGGCTAGGTCACGCTATTTTATGTGCTAAACCCCTGGTTGGCGAAGAACCATTTGCAGTAATTTTACCTGATGTAATTTTAGATCGTTACAGCACAGATTTAACTAAATTTAACTTACGTGAAATGCTTGAACATTTCGAGGAAACAGGGGCGAGTCAAATTTTGGTCGAACCTGTACCCGAAGAGGAAGTTTCTAATTACGGTATTGTGGATTGTAATGGTGAAAGCTTACAACCTGGCGATAGTAAAAAGATTTTACGTATGGTTGAAAAACCAAAACAAAACGAAGCACCATCTAATTTATCCATTGTTGGCCGTTATGTATTATCTGAAAAGATTTGGGGTGCATTAGCGAAGACAACACCAGGTGCTGGTGATGAAATACAATTAACTGATGCAATTGCTTTAATGATGGAAAATAACGAGCCTGTTGAAGCCTACCACTTATGTGGTAAAAGCCATGATTGCGGAAATAAATTAGGTTACATGAAAGCTTTTGTTGAATATGGAATGCAGCACGATACATTGGGCGATGATTTTACACAGTGGGTGAAAGAATTGTCATCAAACATTAAATAAACCTAAATCGCTTCAATCCGTCAAATTTTATTAAAGGCTAATTTTATCTGTTAGCCTTTTTTGTGCAGATAAATCGGTAATATTAATGCCAGTAGCTAAGTATTAAGTGGTATATCTTACATTGCAAATGCAACAATTGTGGCATTTAGCTTTTACGATGAAAGTATTAAAAATATGCTTACAGAGTAGGTCAATAAATGCTTGTCTATGCACCTGTTATTTCTAATTAAGATTACATTTCTTTACTATAACAATATTTTATTTAATTTTTTTAGGCATTTGAACAACGAAGAATACGCATTTTAAGAGAAGTCTATATGAAATAATTGAAATTAGGATGCTGGTTTTATATGCATGAAGATACTTCTGACACAGAGAAATATAAAATAATATATAAGGCTATAAATAAAAACACCCTTTAAAAAGGGTGTTTAGAATACGTGTTTAGTTGATTAGATTAAGAAATCGTCTAACGATTTGCCTTGCTCTTCAATAGCAACTTTGATTACAGCAGGTGTACGGCCTTGGCCAGTCCACGTTTTTGTTTCGCCGTTTTCATCAACATATTTGTATTTAGCAGGGCGTGCAGCGCGTTTAGCACGAGTGCTTGTCGTTTTACCTGAGTCCATAGTTTGCAGAAGATCATTTAAATCTACGCCTTGTTCTAGGATCATTTCACGAACTTTTTCCAATTTACGGTTACGTTCTTCTAATTCCGCGCGTGCTTGGCTTTCTTCATCACGACGCTCATCAACAACGACCGTTAATTTTTCCAGCATTTCTTCTAAAGATTCTAAAGTAACTTCGCGAGCTTGAGCACGAAGAGTACGGATGTTATTTAACGCTTTTAATGATTCGCTCATTTTCCTGGTCTCAAATTATTTGTTGGCATGTGTACAGTAATAATAGAATGCTATTTTAAATTCTGCAATAGCTAAATTACGCCCCTAGTTTAAAAGTAATCTTTAACGAATGCAATTTTTTTACAAAAGAAATATAAACTTTTCGTAGATATATATACCACTATTATCAATAACTGAACTAATGAAAAAAATAGCAATATGAAAAAGTTTTACTAACTTAATATTCTGTAAAATGAGTAAAAGGTCTTTTTTACTTTAGCTCAAAATGAAGCGATGTCAGGGGTTAACTTAAATTTTCTTTTTTTGATGAGGTTTTTGCCATCAGTGCTTCAGCAAAAACATTTGTCGTTAATATTGAACTGGTTTTTATTGCATATAAGATAATCATTATAAGTATAAAATACAGATATGTTTACGTAAAAAGAGTTAAATTTTCAATAAGTAAAGGTGAGAAAGAGTGGTTATAGTTAATCTAATGATATGTTTTATGATAAAATTATTTCGAATATAATTTTTGAGGAAACAGCGAGATGGCTCAGCTTTATTTTTATTATTCAGCAATGAATGCGGGGAAATCAACGTCTTTGTTACAGTCATCGTATAACTATAACGAAAGAGGGATGCAAACATTGATATTCACGGCAGAAATTGATAACCGTTTTGCCCTAGGAAGGGTATCCTCACGTATTGGGCTATCAGCTGAAGCGTTATTATTCTCACCATCGACAAATATGGCAGAGATTATTAAACGTGAAAATAGCACACAGAAAGTACATTGTGTTCTTATTGATGAGTGTCAATTTTTAACAAAAGAACAAGTAGCGCAATTATGCGATATCGTTGATAACTGCGATATCCCTGTTTTATGTTATGGTTTACGCACTGATTTTGCAGGTGAACTGTTCGCAGGAAGCCAATATTTACTTGCTTGGGCTGATAAATTGGTTGAGCTTAAAACAGTCTGTTACTGCGGCCGTAAAGCGAATAAAGTATTACGTGTAGGAAGTGATGGGATCCCAGTTTATGAGGGCGCACAGGTGGATATAGGGGGAAATGAGAAATACATCTCTGTGTGTCGCAAGCATTATTCAGATGCGATTGAACAAGCTAAATTAATGAACGCAGGGACTATTCCTAAAAAAGCTATTCACTTCAATTAAACGAAAAATAAAATGGAAAGTGAAAAATAACCTATTTTTAGAATAGACCTATGGGCTTTTAATGAAAGCCCTTGTGTATAATTTCTCTAATATATGATTGTGATTAATAGCATTATTTGACTTGTAAAACATTAAAGGCACTGCATTTGCAGTGCCTTTATTATTTAATTATCCAAAAAATTATTTTTTAGATGATTTTTTCTCTGCCGTTTTTTTCGTTGTCGTCTTTTTCTCAACAACTTTTTTTTCTGTCTTTACTTCTGCAGATGGTGCACTTGTATGTTCAATAAACTCACGGCCATAATATGAATCCAGTAATAACTGTTTAATTTCAGAGATTAATGGATAACGTGGGTTAGCCCCTGTACATTGGTCATCAAAAGCGTCTTCTGACAGTTTATCAACGCGGGCTAAGAAATCAGCTTCAGAAACACCTGTTTCACGGATAGATTTAGGAATGCCTAAGTCAGCCTTAATTTCATCTAACCACGCTAATAATTTCTCAATTTTAACACCCGTACGGTCATTTGCATTTGTGAGCCCCAAATGATCTGCAATTTCAGCATATTGGCGGCGTGCATGAGGACGGTCGTATTGGCTAAAAGCAGTTTGCTTGGTTGGGTTATCATTCGCATTGAAACGAATAACGTTACAAATTAGCAATGCATTCGCAAGACCATGAGGAATATGGAACTCAGAGCCCAGTTTGTGTGCCATTGAGTGACAAACACCCAAGAAGGCGTTAGCAAAGGCAATACCTGCTAAGGTTGCACCATTGTGTACACGCTCACGTGCCACTGGGTTTTTAGCCCCTTCATGATAACTTGCTGGCAGGTAATCTTTTAATAAGCTTAGCGCTTTTAAAGCTTGACCATCGGTAAACTCATTAGCTAACACGGAGACATAAGCTTCTAATGCGTGGGTGACGGCATCTAAACCACCAAAAGCAGTTAACGATTTAGGCATGTTCATTACGAGGTTAGCATCGACAATTGCCATATTAGGCGTTAATGCATAATCCGCTAATGGGTATTTTTGACCTGTTTTATCGTCGGTGACAACTGCAAATGGTGTGACTTCAGAACCTGTACCTGATGTTGTTGTAATAGCAACTAATTTTGCTTTCACACCCATTTTCGGGAAACGGTGAATACGTTTACGGATATCCATAAAGCGTAACGCCAGCTCTTCAAAATGCGTTTCAGGGTGTTCGTACATGACCCACATAATCTTCGCCGCATCCATTGGAGAACCGCCACCTAATGCGATAATGACATCAGGTTGGAAAGCTTGCATTTGCGCCGCACCTTTACGAACAACTGTTAACGTTGGGTCAGCTTCAACTTCAAAGAAAACATCGGTTTCGATATGGTGTTTTTTGAGGACATTAACCACTTCATCCACATAGCCGTTATTAAATAAATAGCCATCGGTGACAATAAATGCACGTTTTGCACCGTCAGTTGCAATTTCTTCTAGGGCGATAGGTAAACAGCCACGGCGGAAGTAGATTGAATTTGGAAGTTTATGCCACAACATATTTTCAGCTCTCTTCGCCACAGTTTTGGTATTAATTAAATGTTTAGGACCAACGTTTTCAGAGATAGAGTTACCCCCCCAAGAACCGCAGCCGAGTGTGAGAGAAGGGGCTAATTTAAAGTTATACAAGTCACCAATCCCACCTTGTGAGGCAGGGGTGTTGATCAGGATACGCGCCGTTTTCATTTTTTGACCGAAATAATTGACACGTTCATGTTCATTATCTTGGTCTGTATATAAGCAAGATGTGTGGCCAATACCGCCCATCTCAACCAGCTGCTCAGCTTTCGATACTGCATCCTCAAAGTTTTTGCCGCGGTACATGGCTAACAGTGGAGACAATTTTTCATGAGCAAAGGGCTCTGAATCATCGATCAGTTTCACTTCACCAATTAAAATCTTTGTATTGATTGGCACCGTAATGCCAGCCATCTCTGCAATTTTATAAGCAGGTTGACCCACGATAGCTGCGTTTAAATTGCCATTTTTTAAGATGATATCTTGAACAGCTTTGAGTTCTTTACCTTGCAGTAAGTAGCCACCGTGACTTGCAAAACGTTCACGTACTTGACTATAGATTTCATCGACAACGACAACAGATTGCTCAGATGCACAGATAACACCGTTATCGAAGGTTTTGGACATTAAAATAGAAGCCACTGCGCGTTTAATATCTGCAGTTTCATCAATAACCACAGGGGTGTTTCCTGCACCTACACCAATAGCGGGTTTTCCTGAGCTGTAAGCCGCTTTAACCATACCAGGGCCACCTGTCGCCAAGATCAGGTTAATATCAGGGTGATGCATTAATGCATTGGATAATTCAACTGATGGGGAATCAATCCAACCAATAATATCTTTTGGCGCACCTGCTGCGATAGCGGCATTAAGAACAATTTCGGCGGCACGGTTAGTGGCTACTTTTGCGCGAGGGTGCGGAGAAAAGATAATGGCATTACGGGTTTTTAAGCTAATCAGGGATTTAAAGATGGCTGTTGATGTTGGGTTTGTGGTTGGTACGATACCACAAATAATCCCAATAGGTTCTGCGATTGTAATCGTACCAAATGTTGGGTCTTCAGAAAGTACACCGCAGGTCTTTTCATCTTTATAGGCATTATAGATATATTCAGAGGCAAAGTGGTTTTTGATCACTTTATCTTCAACAATACCCATTCCAGACTCTTCTACCGCGAGTTTTGCGAGAGGGATACGTGCATCAGCAGCAGCAAGGGCAGCAGCGCGGAAGATTTCATCTACTTTTTCTTGCGAAAAACTAGCGAATTCGCGTTGAGCTTTTTTGACACGAGCAACGAGTTCATTGAGTTCGGTAACGTTAGTTACGGACATATAGATTACTCCTGATAAATGTTAAACTTTTTAAGCCAATGAGCAATGTATCTATTATAAAGAGGTTTAAAAAAGACCACTTAAAAAAGAAAGTATAGATAATATCTATAATAACGTAGCTCATCATCGCCTATTGGCTTAAAAACCTTGTTAAAACGTGAATTATTGATGATTGGTTCATCATTAACTCTGTCTATCAGTTAAGGATAGATTAACAAAACAGGAATTAAATAAAGTGATCTAAATCACGAAAATGGCAAGCTGACACCTTTCAGCATGGCTATTTTTGTACTATTTGAAATAGTGTTGTTGGTGTATTAATTAACTTTCACATAAGTAAGCTAAATGCGTCGAGATTGATAATAAAGCTAACAAAAAATGGGGTAAAAAGAGACATTCACAGAAATTAGTGCTTTTCTCAAGGAAATTTACTGCATCAGTGATAAAATTATTTAAGACATCAATAAACCTCTAACAAGAGTTATTTAAGGAAATGAATGAGTGAGTGCAGCATTACTTGACTTATCGGGCTACATTAAATTTTTTATCGGTTTATTTGCATTGGTAAACCCTGTGGGTATTTTGCCTGTGTTTATCAGTATGACTAATTATCAAAGTAATGCAGGGAGAAATAAAACCAATACCATTGCGAATACTTCCGTTGCTATTATTTTATGTACGTCATTATTAATTGGCGATTCAATCTTACAATTATTTGGGATTTCTATTGATTCATTCCGTATTGCAGGGGGGATATTGATTGTCACCATCGCAATGTCGATGATCAGCGGGAAAATTGGTGAAGACAAACAGAATAAACAAGAAAAAACAGAAACAGCGGTTCGCGACAGCATTGGTGTTGTGCCTCTGGCATTACCGTTAATGGCTGGCCCTGGAGCAATAAGTTCTTGTATTGTTTGGTCTTCAAGGTGGCATGGCTGGCAAAATTTCTTGGGTTTAGCCCTAACCAGTATTTTCTTTGCCTTTTGTTGTTGGTTATTATTTCGCTCCGCTTCGTTATTAGTACGCTATTTAGGGCAGACAGGGATCAACGTTGTTACGCGTATTATGGGATTATTATTGATGTCGTTGGGCATCGAATTTATCGTCACAGGGGTTAAAGCACTTTTCCCAGGTTTACTCTAAAACACCTCTTTCCAATGCTGCTGTTATGCATTTTGCTGACAGCAGCATTGAGAAAAACTATCGCCTTTCAAAAACAGTATTGTGGTATCCAATAGCAGGATATGTCGTTATCTAATCTCTTTCACAACAAACAATCAGCAATAATAAAAGTCACATCTGTAATTAAATATCGCATTTTTTGCTAAAATAGGGATAAAAAGTAAGGAATTGTGAGCTACGTAAATTTATTCACTATTTTAATTGGTGTTTGTTAATGATATGTTTGGAAGTGTGAAGGGGGGACATGATATGCGATATGATGGGGTTTATGTTATAGCATTGATTTTAATGTGTTTAATGGTGTATTGATGAGTTTTTTTTAGAAATAGCATGAAATTTTTAACTAACAAATGTTAATTAATTGTTTTAATTATTCATATTCAAAGGGTGCATTTGGCCATGTTCGGCTAGATAAAAGGTTTCGTTAATTACTGCGAAGGTTGCTAATCATGAGGGATAAAATGATAAGAACGGCAATGGGTTTGGGAGCACTGTCATTATTTATTACGACATCATCAATGAGTGCCAATATTGTTAAACCTGTACAGTCAATTGTGATTAACAATGGTTCAGAAGTGGCTTCCCTTGACCCGCACAAAGTGGAGGGAGTGCCTGAAAGTAATGTTATTTTAAATTTGTTAGAAGGCCTGGTTTATACTGATGTCGATGGCAAAGTGACACCAGGTGTGGCAAAAAACTGGGTAAATGATAATTACATTACTTGGATTTTTACGCTCAGAGATGACGCAAAGTGGAGTGATGGAACCCCTGTCACCGCGGAAGATTTTGTCTATAGCTGGCAACGTCTCGCGGATCCAGCAACGGGCTCACCTTATTCAAGTTACCTACAAAACGCTTATATTTTAAATGCAGATGCTATTTTGGCAGGGAAAAAGCCTGTCAATGAACTTGGCGTAAAAGCCTTAGATCCTCATCACTTACAAGTCACGTTAAGCCATCCTGTCCCCTATTTTGTTGATATGCTATCCCATACAGCGATGAAGCCTGTTAATAAACAGACAATTGAAAAACACGGTGATAAATGGACTCAACCACAAAATTTTGTGGGTAATGGGGCATATTTGCTGGATAAATGGGTGGTTAACGAGCGCATTGTTGTAAAACGTAATCCGTTATATTGGAATAATGTGCAGAGCCAGATAGACCAAGCGACGTTCCTCGCAATTTCTTCTGAAGTTAGTGATATCAACCGCTATCGCAGTGGGGAAACCGATATCAGCAATTCCGCTATTCCGCCCGCGCTTTATCAAAAGATGAAGCAAGAAAAGCCCAATGAGTTATATGTAAGGCCTTATTTGTGTACTTTTTATTATGAAATTAATAATAAACGCCCACCATTTAATGACCCTAGAGTGAGGGAGGCTATTAAATTAGGGTTAGATAGAGAAACCATTACGAATAAAATCATCAACCAAGGCCAAACCGTGGCTTATGGGTTCACACCAACATTTATTAATAATGGCAATTTTGAGCCACCGCAGTGGGCCAGTTTACCCGCTGAGCAGCGTTATCAACGGGCAAGAGAACTATTGGCAGAAGCGGGTTACACCAAAGAGAATCCCCTGAAATTTTCGTTGTTATACAACACGTCAGACCAAAATAAACAGCAAGCGATTGTTGCCGCTTCTATGTGGCAAAAAAATATTGGTGCGAAAGTTACGCTACAAAATCAGGAATGGAAAACTTCACTGCAAAGCCGTCATGAAGGGCAATACGACGTTGCAAGGGCGACTTGGTGTGCTGATTACAATGAACCAACTGCATTTTTAAATATGATGTTAACGGACAACAGCAATAACACTGGTTTCTATTCAAACGCCACGTTTGACGCATTACTTGCCCAAGCGTTAACTGCACAAGATGAACAAGCGCGCCATCAGATTTATCAACAAGCTGAAGCCTTGTTAGACAAGGACTCTGCGTTAGTTCCTGTCTATTATCGCGTCAGCGCACGTATGGTAAAACCCACCGTTGGTGGATTTAAAGGTAAAGACCCCCTTGATTATACGGATATTAAACGGTTATATATAAGTGAACCTAATAAATAATATCCAAATAATTATAAAAAGTGTTTATCTCTAAGATAAACCTGCATCAACACACAATCATAATAAATATGTATGGGAGTAACCGATAAGATGAGTAAATTAATCAATAAATCGATTATTGCACTTAGCGTTACCGCTGGGTTAGCGATGGGGTCAATAGCAACCAGTTTTGCTGCGACGGTTCCAGCTGGTGTTGAACTTGCTGAAAAGCAAGTGATGGTCAGAAATAACGGTTCAGAGCCACAGTCTTTAGATCCACATAAAATTGAAGGGGTACCAGAGTCAGCTTTAGCAAGGGATCTATTTGAAGGGATTACTATTGTTGGGCCAGATGGGGAAATTTTACCTGGCTCAGCAACCAGCTGGGAAAACAAAGATTTTACCGAGTGGACGTTTAAAATTCGTGATGGGGCAAAATGGTCAAATGGTGACCCTGTCACGGCAGAGGATTTCGTTTATAGTTGGCAACGTTTAGCAGACCCTGATACCGCCTCTCCATATGCAAGCTACCTACAATACGCGCATATCAAAAATGTTGACGATATTATTGCGGGTAAGAAAAAACCGCAAGAACTTGGCGTCAAAGCGCTTGATGACAAAACATTAGTGATTTCGCTCAGTGAAGCCGTTCCTTATATTCCTAAATTATTAGCTCACTCATCCATGTCTCCAGTAAACAAAAAAGTGATTGAAAAGAATGGAGCTAAATGGACACAACCCCAAAATTTTGTCGGTAACGGAGCCTATAAACTGAAAGATTGGACTGTTAACGAGCGTATTGTATTAGAGCGCAGCCCAACATATTGGGATAACGCAAACACGATTATTGACCAAGTCACTTTCCTGCCAATTTCCTCTGAAGTGACTGATGTAAACCGCTACCGTAGTGGTGAAATTGATATGACGTACAGTAACTTACCTATTGAGCAATTTAAAAGCTTACAACAAAACATGCCCAATGAGTTACGTGTAAATCCTTATCTGTGTATTTACTACTATGAAATTAATAACGAAAAACCACCATTTAACGACCCGCGTGTTCGTGAAGCATTAAAACTGTCGATGGACAGAGACACTATCACCTATAAAGTGAAAGCGCAGGGAGATATCCCCGCTTATGGTTTTACTCCACCCTTTACCAGCGGCATGAAAACTGAGAAACCAGATTGGTACGCCAATATGACTCAGGAACAGCGTAATGAAAAAGCGAAACAATTGCTGGAAGAGGCGGGTTATAACAAAGCAAACCCATTAAAATTCAACTTACTATATAATACGTCAGATTTGCATAAACGTATTGCGATTGCTGCCTCTTCTATGTGGAAGAAAAATATCGGCGCAGACGTTAAACTCGAAAACCAAGAGTGGAAAACCTTCTTGGATAGCCGACATCAAGGTAATTATGATGTTGCCCGCGCAGGATGGTGCGCGGACTATAACGAACCATCTTCGTTCCTGAATATGCTGCTTTCCTACAGTAGTAACAACACGGTTCACTATAAAAATACGGACTTTGATGCTGTGATGAAGAAAACATTACAGGTAAAAACAGACGAAGAACGAGCGGCCTTATATCAACAAGCTGAAAAGTTACTCGATAAAGATTCAGGCATTGTTCCGCTTTACTACTACGTTAACACCCGTTTAGTGAAACCTTACGTTGGTGGTTATAGTGGTAAAGACCCATTAGATAACTTACATACTAAAGATTTATACATTATCAAACACTAATAACAATGCTCTGGCTCCGAGAGGGGCCAGATATTAGCCTAATGGGCAATAGAAGCAGGAACGAGCAATGCTGAAATTTATTTTGCGTCGGGTGCTTGAGGCGATCCCGACTCTTTTAATTCTCATTACCATCTCATTTTTTATGATGCGCTTAGCGCCGGGTAGTCCGTTTACAGGCGAGCGTAAGCTACCACCTGAGGTGATGGCAAATATTGAAGCCAAATACCATTTAAATGATCCGATGTATAAGCAGTACTTCAACTACCTTATTCAACTCTCACAAGGCGATTTTGGGCCTTCATTTAAATATAAAGACTATAGTGTCAATGACTTAGTAGCGAAAGCTTTCCCTGTTTCTGCGAAACTGGGGGCTACTGCCTTTGTGGTTGCTGTTTTATTTGGTGTCACGGCAGGGGTCATTGCTGCCCTTAATCAAAATACTAAATGGGACTTTACAGTCATGGGGTTTGCCATGACGGGGGTTGTCATCCCCAGCTTTGTTGTGGCACCTCTTTTGGTGCTGATATTTGCCATTCACTTGAAATGGCTCCCCGGCGGTGGCTGGGACGGCGGTAATTTGAAACATATGATTTTGCCGATGGTGGCACTGTCATTAGCCTATATTGCCAGTATTTCCCGTATCACTCGTGGCTCGATGATAGAAATTATGCATTCAAATTTTATCCGTACTGCACGCGCTAAAGGCTTACCACTGAGAACTATCATTTTACGCCATGCCTTAAAACCTGCGTTGCTCCCAGTGCTTTCTTATATGGGCCCTGCATTTGTGGGAATCATTACGGGTTCAATGGTGATTGAAACTATTTTTGGCTTACCTGGCATTGGTCAATTATTCGTTAATGGCGCACTTAACCGCGATTATTCCTTGGTGTTGAGCTTAACCATTTTGGTTGGGGTATTAACGATAACCTTTAATGCTATTGTCGATGTGTTGTATGCCGTCATTGACCCGAAAATTCGCTACTAATTGGAGAAACGCTATGATTTCGAATCAAAAAAATAGTGAAGCTCTGGCGAATTTTTCAGAGCAATTGGATATTGAAGGGCGAAGTTTGTGGCAAGATGCACGTCGTCGTTTCATGCATAACCGTGCGGCAATTTTCAGTTTATGTGTGTTGTTTTTAATCACATTATTTGTCATTTTTGCGCCGATGCTATCACCATTCCTATACGATGATACCGATTGGGAGATGATGTCCATGCCGCCAGATATGGCGACAGGCCATTATTTTGGTACGGATGCGTCGGGGCGTGACTTGCTAGTGCGTGTCGCAATTGGTGGGCGTATCTCGCTGATGGTCGGCGTTGCTGCTGCGCTGGTGGCAGTAGTGGTTGGGACGTTATATGGCTCACTGGCAGGCTATGTCGGTGGTAAAGTTGACTCAATCATGATGCGTTTATTGGAAATTCTGAATTCATTTCCATTTATGTTCTTCGTTATTTTATTAGTGACCTTATTTGGTACCAATATCTTATTGATTTTCGTCGCAATTGGGATGGTCTCTTGGTTAGATATGGCACGTATTGTACGTGGTCAAACACTGGGGTTAAAACGTAAAGAGTTTATTGAAGCGGCATTAGTTTGCGGTGTCAGCACGCGCCATATTATTTTACGCCATATTGTGCCAAATGTGCTGGGTGTGGTGGTAGTCTATGCATCCTTGTTAGTACCGAGCATGATCTTGTTTGAATCATTCCTCAGCTTCCTAGGTTTGGGCACACAAGAGCCACTCAGCAGTTGGGGGGCTTTGCTCAGTGATGGGGCAAATTCGATGGAAGTGACACCATGGTTATTATTGATCCCTGCAGGTTTTCTGGTTATCACGTTGTTTTGTTTTAATTTTATCGGCGATGGCTTACGTGATGCCCTCGATCCGAAAGACCGTTAGAGGGAAATGTTATGTCAATAAATTCAACCAAAAGCCCTCTGTTATCAGTTAAAGATTTGAGTGTGACTTTTTCTACGCAAGATGGCGATGTCACTGCGGTTAATAAGCTTAATTTTGATTTACGCGCAGGGGAAACCTTGGGTATTGTTGGGGAGTCAGGGTCAGGGAAATCGCAAACGGCATTTGCTTTGATGGGACTACTGGCAAAAAATGGCCGAATCAATGGTTCGGCGATGTTTAATGGTCGTGAAATTCTGAATTTAAAAGAAAAAGAATTAAATCGGATGCGGGCTGAAGAAATCTCCATGATCTTCCAAGACCCAATGACGTCATTAAATCCCTACTTAAAAATTGGCACGCAGCTATCTGAGGTACTGATGCTCCATAAGGGGATGGGCAAAAGTGACGCTTTCGAGGCATCAGTGAAAATGCTGGATGCGGTTAAAATGCCTGAAGCGCGTAAGCGTATGAACATGTATCCCCATGAATTCTCAGGCGGAATGCGCCAGAGGGTGATGATTGCGATGGCACTATTGTGCCAACCAAAATTACTGATTGCAGATGAGCCAACAACGGCGTTAGATGTGACGGTACAAGCGCAAATCATGACGTTGCTGAATGAATTGAAAGATGAGTTTGATACAGCAATTATTTTGATCACCCATGACTTGGGGGTTGTGGCTGGCGTTTGCGACAAAGTGTTGGTCATGTATGCGGGGCGCACTATGGAGTATGGCACTGCCAAAGATATTTTTTATCAGCCATCTCACCCTTATTCTTTGGGGTTATTAGCGGCAGTTCCGCGACTCGATGGGGATGATGAAAGTCTCGCAACAATACCAGGTAACCCACCAAATCTATTAAGATTACCAAAAGGTTGTCCGTTCTCACCACGTTGCCAATATGCAACACAGCAATGTGTAGAAAGTGAACCTGCTTTATCATCCTTTGCGCAAACCCGCCTGCGTGCCTGCTTCAAGCCTATGGAGGAATTAGTATGACGACTCATGAAAATAGGCCTGTGTTACTGGAAGTTAATGATCTAAAAGTGCACTTTTCCATTAGGGATAAAAAGCAGTGGTTTTGGCAACCCGACAAAAGTTTAAAAGCGGTGGATGGCGTCACACTGCGCTTACACGAAGGGGAAACTCTGGGGGTGGTTGGTGAGTCTGGTTGTGGTAAATCCACCTTTGCTCGTGCGCTAATTGGCTTAGTCAAAGCGACAGATGGCACCGTTAGCTGGCTAGGTCAAAATTTATTAGGTAAAAGTGATAAAGAGTGGCGCAGTGTGCGTAGCGATATTCAAATGATTTTCCAAGACCCATTGGCCTCATTAAACCCGCGAATGACCATTGGTGATATTATTGCTGAACCACTAAAAACCTATCACCCGAAAATGCCACAATCGCAAATCACCGAAAAAGTAAAAGCGATGATGATGCGAGTGGGGTTATTACCGAACTTGATTAACCGCTATCCCCATGAGTTTTCTGGGGGGCAGTGCCAGCGAATTGGTATTGCTAGGGCGTTGATATTAGAACCAAAATTGGTTATTTGTGATGAACCAGTTTCTGCGCTGGACGTATCCATTCAGGCGCAAGTGGTGAATTTACTGCAAGAACTACAGCGTGAAATGAAATTATCGCTGATATTTATTGCTCATGATTTAGCCGTGGTTAAGCACATTTCTGACCGTGTACTGGTGATGTATTTGGGACATGCCGTGGAATTAGGTACCTATGATGAGGTCTATAATAACCCCTTACACCCGTATACTCGAGCGTTGATGTCAGCGGTTCCTGTGCCAGACCCTGACAAGGAAAAAAATAAAAGCATTGAATTACTCGAGGGGGAGCTGCCATCACCGATTAACCCTCCTTCAGGTTGTGTTTTCAGAACACGTTGTCCATTGGCAGATGAAGGGTGTGCGAAAACGCGTCCGTTGTTAGAAGGTAGTTTTAGACATGCAGTATCTTGTTTGAAAATAGACCCTCTTTAATCATTTTTGCCAACAATTAACCTTAAAAGCAGAGTCAATTGGCTCTGCTTTTTTGTTATTAATCTTAAAAACCACTTTTTTAGCTGTGTTCAGATAATGACTGATAAATAATGGAAGCAAAACATGTTAATAAACTAATTATTCATTGAGGCAATAAAATAAAGGTTCAACATAAATGACGAATGATTTTTTACAGGATGAAGAGACGGTTTCGGTTTTACGCCAATGGCAGCAGATTAATGAACAGTATCCAAACGACGCATTAGCACGAATTCGTGAGAAAATCCCTTTAGTTAAACAAGTAGATAGCGAGTTAAACTTATTTGGTGCAGATAGCCATGAATATGAGTTAAACCCCGTTATTGCCTTAGCAGATATTGAAAAATGGCAAAAGCGAACGGGGGCGACATTACCGCAAGATTTTGTACAGTTTTTAACGCAAATTGGTAATGGTGGACTAGGGCCTTATTATGGAATTGTCCGTTTTGAAGATAGCGAAAGCCGCTTTGATCAAACCGCAGCATTACCCTCTATTTTAAGTCCTACGATGAGCCAAGAGGAATGGCAGAAACTGACTTTCCTTGATGATGATTGCAGTGATGAAGAATTCGATGAGCGAGAAAACTATATTCACCAAGGTGTTTTTTACCTTGGAACGTGCGGGTGTGAATATGATTTATTATTAGTGATTACAGGGGAATATGCAGGGCGAATTATTTATACAAACCATTGGTGTGGTTCTAATCAGCCTTTCTTCTTTTCTTACGAACTGAGTTTTTCACAATGGTATGAACGTTGGTTAGATGAAGTTATTCAAGGCTATGAAACTAGTTGGTTTGGTCACAGAATTGGCGGTGATGAGCAAACGTTATTTGATTTATACATCCAAATGGATAGTTCGGAATTAAGATGTCAGGTATTGTCAGGGTTGACTAAACTTAAGCTTTTATCTGATAAAGGTTTGGCGTTATTGACCGAAATTATTAAAGAAAACCAAGGGGAAGAGTCAAAACTGGCTTTGAGAGTTTTAGCGCAATATGCACCAAATATTGCTTCCTCATACCTTATGTCTGCGTTAAAAAGCACCGACCGTGCATGGCAAAATTTAGCGATTAGTACTATCTTTTTTAATCAAAAAGAGAACTTAGCCGATTATAAAGATAATATTTTGGAGCTAATCAAAAGTGTGGAAGATGCCGATTTTATTCGTTTTGCAGGGTACATACTTAAAGACTTAGCTGCCACGCAAGCTGAAGATTTTGCTCATTTATTTAAACATTCGAACCTAAACCTTGCGAGAACTGCTCTTTATGCAGCGAGTTCTGATACGAATGTTAAGGAAAAATCTGCACTTTTTTATCCAAGCATTACGTCAGATGATGGTGACATGGCTTGTCTGGCCATTCGAACGCTAGTTGAACTTAATACTGTAATACCTGATGTTATTCCTCTATTAGAATGTGCATGGAAAAAATTCCCAAAAGAGAAAAATGAATATGTCAGGACCAATATTCAGAATTATTTGCGAAAATTTTCAGTGACAGGCGACTTTCCTAAAGAAGATTAAGATGTGAAAAAGAGGGGGCTAATGCCCCTCAATTGTTATTTTTTCCAGAGAATAGAGTGGAAAGGCTCTGTAGGATGGCGGCTAATTAAGACGCGAGCAAAGATATCGTCGAGTTCGTCATCAGGGTTTTTCGCTAGCCCAATAATCACTTCACTGAACTGTGATAAATTTGCCTCACTCGGCAGAATACCTTGCCAATTATCAGTTAAATCAATGATTTCAGCTGCACCAGATTCTTCAAACTGTAAGGCAAAAATAAGCTGGTCAGCAGGTTCTAGATTATCCATTGCGCCTTCGAGAAAAAGGTCATAAGCCATTTCAATGATATCGTCTTCATCGATTAAATGTATATTGTGTTTCTCAGTCATGACCTTTCCTAATTCATTTACGCTATAACAGTGGGCTAAAGAAATAACAAACACGCTCAACCACGCGGTTCCAGAAGGGGCGTTGTTCCCATTCTTCAATTTCTAAGCGTGTTGATCGAGCCATGTAATCATACTGAACTAACGTCAGATCGCTACCAAAACTTTTATCATCAATAACGACGGTGATTTCAAAGTTAAGCCATAAGCTACGCATATCGAGATTAACGGAACCAACTAAACTGAGTTCGCCATCCACAAGGACACTTTTAGTATGCAATAAGCCATCTTCGAATTGATAAATTTTTACGCCAGCCTCAAGTAATTCGCTATAAAATGAACGGCTTGCCCATCGAACGAGGAAAGAGTCATTTTGTCTTGGCATGATAATGCTCACATCGACACCGCGCATGGCCGCGGTACAGATAGCATGCAGAAGGTCATCACTAGGGACAAAATAGGGCGTTGTCATGATTAACTGTTTGCGAGCAGAAAACATGGCGGTCATCAGCGATTGTTGAATCAGTTCATCAGGGAAACCAGGCCCTGAAGCGATGGTTTGAGTGGTGTGACCATTGGCTTGCTCAAACGGCATAATATTGCTGTCTGGTGGTGGTGGCAAAATACGTTGGCCTGTTTCCATTTCCCAGTCAAATGCATACACAATCCCTAAAGTGGTGCTCACAGGGCCTTCCATACGCACTAAAATATCAATCCATTCACCAACACCTGAGTCTTGTTTAAAATAGCGAGGGTCAACCATATTCATACTTCCAGTGTATGAAATATAGTTATCGATAATGATAATTTTACGGTGTTGGCGTAAATCCATGCGACGTAAGAAGAAACGCATTAAATTCACTTTTAGCGATTCGACAAATTCAATGCCTGCTGCGCGCATTTTTGCAGGATAATCACTGCGGAAAAAGTGCCAACTCCCTGCGGAGTCAACCATGATGCGGCATTTTACACCACGTTTAGCGGCATTTAGCAGAGCCTCCGTTACGCCATCAACCAATCCACCAGGTTGCCAAATGTAGAACACCATCTCGATAGAATGCTGTGCATTATTAATGTCATTAACAATGGCTTTTAATGAATCTTCGCAAGTGGTTAATAGTTGGATACGGTTTCCTTTAACGCCAGCGATGCCCTGACGTTTTTCGATCAATTGAAAAAGCGGTTCTGCTACCGAACTGTTTTCATTTGCAAAAATATGTTTTGAATGGCGTAAGTTTTCGAGCCATGTGGCGACAGAAGGCCACATATGGTGGGCTTTATCAACACGGCGTTTCCCTAAATGAAGCTCACCAAAGGCGACATAGGCAATTATCCCAACTAAAGGAAGGATATAAATAATTAACAACCATGTCATTGCAGAGGTCACAGGCCTCCTTTTAACTAAAATGCGGACAGTAATTGCTGCAATAAGTAGCCAGTAAAGGAAAAATAGAAGCCAACTCATAAGGGTATAAACAGTTGCCATAATGGATTAAATGCCTCTCGCTAATAGGGAAATACCATCGAAAAAAGAAGTTTTACCTGAAAAAACAGTGAGCAATATATTAACTTAATAGAATTTAGCAAAATTTTGCAGTAAAAGCTTTGTGTAATAGATAATTCATGAGGAAATAATAATTTCAAATTGAAATAATAAACATTGAAATTAAATAATTATTATGAGATAGACCATAAAAGATCTTCTTGGCTCTTTTTTTCAAAGGAATATAATATTTTCTCACCGTATTTTTTCATAAAAAAGGGCAGAAAAATGAGACGCAGTAGGCATGAGGTCGGTCGTTGGAGAATGTTAAGACAAGTGCAACGTCGCCGTCGACGCTGGCTAGAAGGGCATTCAAGACGCAATATGCACATTTATGCCATGCGCAAAATCGATATTTATCGCCGTCGACACTCACTACTTTTTACTCAATGGGTTGAGTAGGGTTATTAGGGCGCACATTCACATTTTTCACTTTGTATGACAAACCTTATTGAATATGATTGCTATTTGCATTTAAACTAGTGACTATATTCTTTTAGGTCGACAGGTGTAGGGTAGAAATTGCATATGCGTTGGATCCGTTGGAGTTTAATTATCGTCATTTCGTTATCTATTCATGCAGGTCTTGCGATGGCATGGATTTTTAATCAACCTAATTTGGCTAGAGATCCTGAGCCAATGACGATTGCGATGGTTGCTTTTGCTGCCCCTGAACCTGCTTCAGAGCCTGTTCCTGAGGTTGAAACACCTGTCGAACCAGAGCCAGAACCGATTATCGAACCTGAACCCGAACCTGTGGTTGAGCCTGCGATTGTTTTGCCGAAGAAAAAACCTGAAGTGAAGAAGAAGCCAAAACCAAAGCAGGAAGAAAAGAAAAAAATTAAAGAAGATGTTAAGCCAGTTGAAAAACAACTTGCGATGAATAACATCAAATCAGATGCAACAGCACCGAAAACAAACAATAATCCAGTAACGACCGCAAAAAATACTGGGGCGAGTAATAGCCAGTCTACCGCGAAAAGTGGTCCAAGGGCTCTACATAAACAAGCTCCTGTTTATCCAGAACGTGCACGCCGTTTAGGGAAAGAGGGGTATGTTAAGGTGCGTTATGATATTGACGATGGCGGCCGTGTGACGAATATCGAGTTTGTTGAGGTTTCACCGAAAGGTTTGTTTGAGCGAGATGTTAAACGAGCAATGAACCGCTGGACATTCGAGAAACAACCCGCAAAAGGTTATGTCACCGAAATTTACTTCAAACTGGATGGTACGGTTAGCCAAGTGTAACTTGCTGATTAAGCTATTAAAAAGCACCAAAACGGTGCTTTTTTAATTTAAGCGTGAATTAAACGATTATTCAGTGATTTGCTCAGAGCTGGCTAATTGGAAATGCTGTTTTTCTGTTGGTAACTCTCGTGGCGTATTATCATCATTCACGGCTACATAGGTAAATACCGCGTCGGTGGCACGGTAACGTTGGCCTACAGGCTCCGTTGCAACTTTTTTCACCCACACTTCAATATTAATGGTAATTGAGCTTTTACCTGTTTTTAAGCAGCGCGCGTAGCAACAGACCACATCACCGACTGCGACAGGTTTTTGAAATTTTATGCCATTCACTGCGACGGTAACAACACGGCCGAGCGCGATTTCTTTTGCAAGGATAGCACCGCCAATGTCCATTTGTGACATTAACCAGCCACCGAAAATATCACCATTGGCGTTTGTATCCGCAGGCATGGCGAGGGTTCGTAAAACCAATTCACCGTTTGGTAATTGCATATTTAACTCTTATTAAAAAGGGAATAAAAACGACTAGTTAGCATTTATAGCAAATTACTGATACTCAAGTAAACTCTAACTACAGACTTATTGTCCAAGTATCGCCAATAAAACGTGTTTAGCCAATAAAATCCAATAAATAGCGCAGAACATCGGCGTATTGTGTTTAAATTCGGCTGAAAGTTAGAGTTATGCAAAGAAAACGCTAGAAGTGTTTTTTGTATTTAGTCAATTGGCTAGATTGCCTATACTTAAACCATAAACCGTTGATAAGTATTTGGGGAGAAAGTATGAGACTCATTTTGGCGATATTATTACCGTGGTTGCAATTTTTTACTATTGGTCGTCCATTTGCAGGAATAATTTGTCTGATTTTACAGCTGACTTTAATTGGTTGGTTGCCAGCGGCTATCTGGTCTGTATATGCGTTATCACAATACAATACTGACAAAAAGATTGAAAAAGCGTTTGGTCAAAACCGACATTAGCTTAAAAACAAAAAAACCTGCTCAATCAGATAAAGCAGGTTTTTTTGTTTAGATATTCAGAAACATGACTACTCTTCGTGTTTTTCAACCGCTTCTTTGGTCATGTTTTTAAAAATATATACTACGCTTAACACAGTAAAAATCAGTGTTCCTGCCGTCAGACCGAATACTTTGAAATTGACCCAAATATCTTGTGCCATCCAAAATGCGACATAAATATTTAAAACTGCACAAAAAACAAAGAAGATAGCCCATGCACTATTAAGCTTATTCCAGTAACTATCCGCTAACTTAATTTCTTGGTTACTTCCTAGCATACGTTGAATTAATGGTTTTTCAGTAAACCATTGGCTGAATAATAACGCGATAGCGAATGCACCATAAATGATGGTGACTTTCCATTTAATGAATGCATCACTGTGGAAAATTAGTGTTAATGCCGCAAAACCCATCACAATAGCACAGGTGATCTTGGCTACTTTTTCAACTTTCTTATAAATAAGATAAGTGGCTAACAATGCCAGTGGTGTAGTGACCATTAAGGCACCACTTGCGTAAAAAATGTCGTATCGCTTATACACGATGAAAAAGATAATCAGAGGGATAAAATCAATAAGTTGTTTCATAACAGTGAATACAGCGCCTCAACGTCAAGATAATAGAGTAGTTTAACCGATATTGGCATTAATTGTTAAAAGTTTGCACCTTTTTACCAATAAACATGCCTTGTTACCAATCATATTTGCACAATTTTACTATTATTTGACTTACTTCTAGATAAACTTTATCAGTTCGGCTATAAATAAGGTTTTAGATAATTTAACTTACTAATTTATAGGTGTTTTTCCTCAATGATAAAGGCGAAGCTATTTGTCTGGATGCCAGGTTTAGAAACGCTGTTTAACTACCAGCTTTCAAACTTAGGTTCTGATGTGAAAGCTGGATTGTCCGTTGCGGCGGTGGCATTACCTGTTGCGATTGCTTATGCCGAATTAATGGGGGTGAACGCTATTGTTGGATTGTATGCCTGTATCCTTCCTATGTTTTTTTATGCACTGTTTGGGACATCAAAGCAACTGATTATTGGCCCTGATGCGGCGACTTGCGCGGTTATTGCTGCTGCCGTTGCTCCACTTGCAATGGGGGATGAAAATGTTCGCTGGCAGTTAATCATTGTAATGAGCCTCATGACGGGTATTTGGTGTTTGATTGCAGCAAGATTCCGTTTAGGAACTTTTGCTGATTTTCTATCCCGCCCGATATTACAAGGCTTGTTAAATGGGGTGGCATTAACCATCGTTGTTAGCCAAATGGGTAAAATTTTTGGTATTACCACATTACCTGCAGGATTTATCGAGCGCCTTATTGCGTTTCCTCAATCAATAGCACAAACGCATATACCAACCTTATTGGTTGCGGCGGCAACATTAGCAGTCACATTAATTATTAAACGTGTGCGTAGTAAGTGGCCATCATTATTGATTGCCATGGTTCTCGCGACGGTTGCTAGTATCGTATTTAATCTTGAACAGTATGGTATTAGTATTGTCGGGGATTTAGGAGACGGGTTGCCTTCTATTCCAATGCCCGAGTTCCCACCGGGACTGCTACGCGACTTAGTTATTCCTTCAATGAACTTGGCAGTGATCAGCTTTGTCAGTTTTATGATGACTGCGCGTAGTTTCGCTAGTAAAAATGGCTATGCTATTGATGCGGATCAGGAACTACGTGCATTAGGGATAGCCAACATCGCCTCTGCGTTTTCCCAAGGTTTTGCTGTGAGTGCGGCAAGCAGCCGTACTGCAGTTAACGATATGATGGGGGGGAAAACTCAGCTCGTTTCTATTGTTGCGGCACTAACGATTTTAGCCGTATTGTTATTTTCTATGGACTTATTGGAATATATTCCGATGCCAGCCTTGGGAATGGTACTGGTCGTTTCGACGTTCTCGTTAATTAGCTTTCGTAGTATTTTATCCATGCGTAAGCGTAATAGAGAAGCCTTCTTCTTATGTGTCTTTACGTTAGTTGCTGTGTTGCTAGTTGGGCTAATCAGTGGTGTGGGTTTGGCCGTATTATTGGGTTTATTGCAGTTTATCCGAGTGATATTTAGGCCAACCGATCAGCAACTTGGTGTGGATGAGCAAGGCATGTTGCATTCAATGACATCAGATAATGATATTCAACCTATTGAAGGTGTATTAATTTATCGTTTTAACTCTCCGTTGACTTACTTCAACGTGAATTACTTTAAAGAGCGGTTGAATAAGCACTTAGATAACCAATTAAAGAGACCTGCATGGGTGATCGTCGACGCCGCGGTAAGTTTTACCCATAATGATGTGAGTGTATTTTCAACTCTTAATGATATCGTCACATCTTTGAAAGCGAAAGGTGTTACGTTGGTGTTGGCAGGGCGCCGTACATCAATTAAGCGTTGGCTAGAACAAAACAAAATTACGCGTTCAGATGATGATTTATTAGTTGTGCCCGATATTTATTTTGCAATTCGCTTGATTCAAAGTAAGCAACAAATTCAAATTAAATGTGTTGAAGAGAGAAAAGCGCAAGAAGAGATGAACGCGTTAGAACAACAAAGGGATTATGAAGATATTGATGAATCACTTAATTTGAAACCAGAAAAGAATTAAGATTTTTCTCAATTGATTGCATTAGAAAAAAGGAGCCACTTGGCTCCCTTTTTTAAATCGAAATTAAGCGTTTTTATTGACTAACATGTATAAACGGTAGAAATAAATTAAGGCGAAAGCAGCAACGATATTATTCAGCAGGAATGATATACCGTTAATGACAATGTGGTTCATCTGTAAGCTGCTTAATAATACACTCACCAACATTTGTGCAGCCATCCAAATTAAAATCATTGGCAGGGCAACACGCCAGTTTGCATACGCCATTTTCCAGCTTTTACCCATCGCACTAAACGGGTTTGTTTTTTCATTAATTAAGATAGCTGGTGCGAGAGAAAAACCAATCGCTAGAACAATCCCTGGGAGCACCATAATGGTGATGCCAAGTTGAATGAGAAGTGAGCAAACAACGAGTAACAAAAACATAGAAGGGGCTTTGCCTAATGAAGCGCTAAGTGCCTGCGTCGCATTCATGGCTTCACCGCGGGACATCCCTGCAATATAGGATAAAGTGCCACAGATAAGCACTAAGCTGCCTAGCGTTACAGAAAGAATTAGCCCAAAGGAAACACGTAGAATGCTGCTTTTGTCTTGCTCTGAAAGGCCTAATATCCAATCTTGTAAACCTGCATTCCCTGACTCAATCATTTGGTTTTGTGCTTGAGCAAGCACACCAATCATTTGTTCATTCGGGATCATCATTGCGTAAATCACGAGGCTCACCGCCGTTGCCAACACAACAATGGTGAAAAGGCCACTCAGTTGATTTTTGAAAAAATTAACGCTGTCACTGATGAGTGAGTTGGCCGAAATGGACATTTAACTGCTCCTATCTACAAACGGGATCAAAATTTTAAGGCAATTGTAACTGAGTATCAGACATAGAGGTAGAGAAAGATAAGAAATTTCGGGAAGTTAACGTAAGTATGTAAAGGGAATGATTCTCAATATTTAACCAAATTAATTGAGAGGGTTAATTAGAATTACTTAAATTGCATTTTAAATATATGTTTTATGTATGGGGTAAATATATAAATTTAAGGATCAAGTTTTTATTTTATTAGTTATTTTCCAAAAATTGATTTAAATCAAAATTAAAAAAATAATAGATGGAATAATAAAACTATATTTATTGGATTACCTATAAATTGGTAAAAGATGTGATCTTGATTTGAACATCAATTTATATAATGCGGTATATTTTACTAAAATAAAAACACAGGAATGGGATTGATAATGAAAAAACTCACTGCGCTTGTATTAGCGGCTGCAACTTTAGCTCCAGCTGCTTCTATTGCTCATGAAGCTGGCGATTTTATTTTCCGTACGGGGACTGCTACAGTTCGCCCAAATGCGGGATCTGAAAATGTATTAGGTTTAGGTTCATTTGATGTTAATAATAATACGCAATTAGGTTTAACCTTTGGGTATATGATTACTGATAATATCGGTGTGGAATTATTAGCGGCGACGCCATTTGAACATAAGGTAGGCGTTGGCCCATTAGGTAATATTGCAACCGTTAAACATTTACCACCGACATTAATGGCACAATATTATTTTGGTAGCAAACAAGATAAATTGCGCCCTTATTTAGGCGCCGGTGTTAACTATACCTTCTTCTTTGATGAAAAGTTTAACTCAACAGGTAAAGCTAATGGCTTGTCTGACTTAGATTTATCAAGTTCTTGGGGCTTTGCGGCACAAGCGGGTATGGACTATATGCTGACTGATAACTGGATGTTAAACGCATCAGTTTGGTGGATGAATATAGAGACTGATGTGAAATTTAAGCATGAAACATTAGGCCAGCAAAAAATTGATACTCGTTTAGACCCATTTGTATTTATGTTTGGAGCAGGTTACCGCTTCTAATAAATTTGATAGGATGCAATACAGGTTAATACCTGAATTCTGATGGAATAGAGTGCAGTAGGAAATCCGAGAGTATTTATATTCTCGGATTTTTCATTATATAAAGACAGTAAGATCAATTAAACATTTTTATAACAATAAAGCGCATATTGCATTACAATTACTTGGTTTTTAAATATTAAAAATATAGAGTTACCACTTTTTTTGTCTATTTTATTATCTTGATTGTTAAAGAACGAAATAAATGATAGCGCCATTAGGTGAGGGGAAATATTTACAGGGACATAAAAGCTAAATACCTCATTGTGATATTTAGCTTTTAGTCAGCTGATCTAAGCTGTCACATTACCAAAACCATTGAACATTTAATCCTGCGTTGACGCTATTGGTTTCGTACTCATCGGGTTTATAAAGTGGAGCGCCTAGAAATAAATCATAACTGAAGATATTGACGCTTCCACGCATACCAATTGCCGTTCCTAAAAGTTGGTCATCGGAATAAAGGCCAAGAGGATATACACCACCAAATACGCGGCCATAATCAATCGCATAATAAGGAT
Source organism: Providencia sp. PROV197 (assembly GCF_028479625.1). Lineage (NCBI taxonomy): Bacteria > Pseudomonadati > Pseudomonadota > Gammaproteobacteria > Enterobacterales > Morganellaceae > Providencia > Providencia sp. PROV197. The sequence goes on along the minus strand of NZ_JAMPNZ010000035.1, from coordinate 46,954 downwards.
AGAATGAAAAGCCAGGAATATAAAAGTTAAACTCATTCCTCAAATAAAAGCCTTTATCGCCAATAAGCGAAAACTCTTCATCAAAACCACGTACTGTCCATCGATTACCGAGTGAAAATTGATCTTGAATTGTTAATCTGTCCTTGCTGTACTGAACAAAAAGCTGAGGATTGTAACTCATGACAAAATTATCAAAAGAGATAGGGATCATGCCAGACACATCCAGTGTAAAAACTCGGGCCATATGGCTTGCATCGCCGTATTTCATGTCCCAGCTCTGTTCCGCACCTAACCAAGGAACGTTACGCTGATAATTGATTGAGGCATCCAGTGTTGAATTATCGATATTTTGTCGGTGATTGACTCCCACTTTAAAGGTGGTTAAATTCCTCTCCTGAGACAATAGTTTGACATCTTCAAGCTTATACTCTGATTTACGCTTTATTAACTGAATAGACGCGGTATCTTTGAATGTTTGTCCACGTAAAAAAACATTACTAGCAGTCGCATTGTAATATTTGCTGTCGCCATAATATTTATAACTGACAATATCTTTAATCGTTTGTTTATAATCACTTTTGCTAGCATAGATAGAAAAAAGCCAATAATTGTAGGGTACAGCATAGTAAATTGCGGCATTACTTGTACTGTATCGTTCTTGGTTTTTTAGGTTCTTACCTGCTGAAATATACACTGTGTCATTCAAACTGGTTAAGTTATTACCATAAATGGTTACACCAACTTGGTCTTTACCCGTTTGGCGGCTGCCTGAGTTATTGTAATATCCCCCGACATTAACATGGGGGGATTTTTCTCGTTGAATAGTGATATCTGATGTAGAGAAATCTTTCCCTGGGGATAATTCGATATTGGCTTTGGCTCCAGGAATGCGTTCCAAGTTTTCTAAGCCTTGTTCTATATCGCGAATATTCAGAATATCGCCTTCTTTTGCGGGCATGATTGCACCGAGCGTAATATAGGTATCGCTATCTTCAGATAATTTTACATTAGCGACTTTGCCGGGTATTATCTCTAGCGTCAAAATGCCTTCGCTAATATTTTGCTCAGGGATATTGACTCGAGTGGTGACATAACCTGATTTAATAATATTATCTTGTAAGCCTTTTGCTAATGTTTCAACCCCTTTAATTCCAATGCAGACTCCTACAACTTGGTTAGCATAAGTTTCAAGAGGGCGCATTGACGGTAATTTAGGTTCAGACACCAAAATTACTTTTTTCATATCAAAACATTGTTCTTCTTTATCAAAGATTAGAATATTGTTAGCGCGTTCTTGTTTTTTCCCTAAAACATCTTTAGCTTCTAATTGTATTTGTTGCTGGCGAGATTTATCTTGACTTATTTGATTATTGATTTGTTGATCAACGGTCGAAGAGGGAGTCCCTGATACATAAAATGGGAAAGCGAATAGGGTACTGGATAAAAAAATAAAACGAAAATTCATGGCCACCACTTTTATTCTTAAATGATCATTAAAAAATATTGGAAATATAATTAAGAATATTTTTATGATGAAGGTTTATTCTTTATTATATAAGATTGTTCTTATTGGTAATTAATTTTTTTTGAGTTTTTTTTCATGTATATCCCTATGGGCTTTCACCGAGAAAAATAGTCTTAAGTAAGTTTATAAACTTTTAGATTATGCGTTAAAATAGGATTTAATAAAAATTAATTATATTAATTAAGTTATGAAATAAGTGAAAAGCTATTAGTTCGGTGTATATTATGATAATGATATAAAATATTGGTTTTATATTTTTTTTATTAAATATTAATTAGATACAATAAATCCCAAAATGGTGTATTTAGGTGTTTTTACTTGTTTTTTGGGTTTTTTAATTATTATTTATTTCAATGAGATATTAAATAGTTTTAACTGAATTTATATAGAGTAAGGAATAACAACTAATTAGATTGAAAGAGGTAAATTTAGTATGAAAAGGAGGCTAATTAGCCTCCTTTGTGCTCTAATTAGTAATAATTAGGTGTGTTTAAAATGATCATGGAGCCTAAGATTTTTCCGTATGGGCTGTTATAAATTACAGGGCTTGTAATTTTAGTGGTTCCCATAGAACTTAAACGGCCATTATTATTATCAACACGAGTAAATGCATCAATGATTAAATCTTTACCAGCATCTACTAAGCCTGAATAAGTATTATTTAACTTGTTAACATCAAGCTTGACAGTATTTGCACCTTGAATTTTACCGTAACGGTTATCTAAGTCATTTCTCAATTTAATATTGATATCACCTTTGACTCCCGCTTTTTGAGATGCATCCGCAGCAATAATACCTGAGTAGTTGTTCAAGCTATTTGCGTTAATGTTAACCGCGCCGTCTTCAGCATAGATTCCGCCTGTTCTACCTGAAACACCGAACTTACTGGCATAAGCATTGAAGCCGCTTGCATAGCTGTTATCCAGAGAAGTCGTATTGATAACAACGTCGTTGTCAGCGGTAATCAGGCCACGATTGTTTGTTACATTCGTTGCTTTAATATCTAAATTAGTTCCTTTGATGTAACCATATTGGTTGATTAAGCTATAAACATTAAATTTAGATTTTCCCGAGTTAGAAACTAAAGAACCTTGGTTTTGAAGGATATTAGCCGTAATGTTTAGTGCTTTACCGCTATCTATAGCTGCATAACCATTGTTTACTAGGTTGTGAGACAACGTAATATTCGTTTGTCCATTGGTGGTTTTGATCAGTGAATTGCTGTTTTGCAATGTCTCAGCATCTATATCAATGCGACGTTTAGCTACAATCTCACTGCTGTTTTCATTAGCAATTAAAGTACGTGCATTAATCGCAATATCACGGCCTGAAATTGTTGAGTTACTATTGACAACTTTACCCGCATTGATAGTTACGTTGTTTCCTGAACGGATCCCTCGATTATCTGTATTAATGACGTTATTACGTAAGTTATAATAGTTTTCAATGGTTCCCGTAGAACGAATATCGATATCACCACGGTTAGTTTTGATTGAGCCGTTAGTGTTATACAAGTTAGTTGATACCAGATTAATATTTTGTTGTGCATCAACAATACCACTTCGGTTATCAATGTTTGATCCTGTGGTTAATGTAACACTACCGCCATTGGATTTAATCTGGCCATTCACATTACTTAAAATGCCATTGTTAGTATTGATATCAATATCATTGTTACTCGCGATTGTGGAGTTGTTGTACAATCCTGAGTTAGTTTTGATATTAATTTTACCGTTGGCATTCATTTTGGCGTTTTGATTATAAACCAGGCCTTTTGAATCAATATTGATACCGCCCGAGCCTGCAACCATGCTGCCATAGTTGGATACACCAGTACCACTCTCTGTTGAAACTAATGTAATTTTATCGGCATACATACCCCCTAATGCGGACACATCAATACCGACTCGAGCTGTTGAACCTACACCTTGTACATTAGTGACATAGTTACCCTTTGCATCAACAAAGTTATTACCTGCAACAATATTAATTTCTTTTGCGTTAATATCACCACGGATCACTGCCGAGCGCGCAATAATATCTGTTGGAGAATCAGACTGTAAGCGGCTATTGATGATGATCTGGCCTTTTTCTACGTTATAGCCAAGTACTTCTCCCCCCGCAACAATAGGTTTACCTGTTGTTAGGGTAACGCGGTCGGTATTAATAAAACCACAGTTATTACATGTAATCCCAGATGCGTTAGCGACAATGACTTGTGCTTTCTGACCCGCCACTTCAACCATACCGTTGAGGGTACTTGCATTTGTGGAGTTAACTTCATTAAGAATCACTTTTGCAGGGCCGTTACCATTATTTAGGTTGAGGTTCCCATTGATTTGACCACCCAGAGTGGTATTTGTGTTGGTTGCACTGTTATTGAGAATAACGCCTTTCTGATCAACATCAAATTGGCTATAGATGTTATGAGAAACGCCTTTATCGCTTGCACCTTTGATATGAACGATAGTCGGGCCATTATTTTGGTTTATTACTCCAGCGCCATTAATATTAGTAATTGCAGCTTGTGAGACTGAAACTGATCCTAAAATAACGCATACACTTAAGAACAGAGGTTTAATCTTCAGCGTAGGCTGGCTGATAGATTTATGATTAAATTGTTTCATAAATATCCCTAAAATTGACTATAGATAAAATTAAAAATAGCTAATTAAAATTCCATTAAAGCGTAGGGATTATGCGTTATTATTATTTGCAATAAAATTTAATTGTACTTAAGTTGATTGAGTTAAATATTAAAAGAACAAAATAGCTTTATGTTTTTAATAGTGGTCTTTTATATTATTGTAAGCACAAATATGATATAAATCATCGAATTATATTTACTCTGCAATGGATATCGTAAGGGATAGTACGCGGGTAGTAACACGTAACCATGATATTGATTTATAAATTGATAATTCAGAGTTATTTATGTTTATTAAGAAAAGGTACGTAATTTTATTATTAAGGTTAATAATTTAGATGGTTGCTAGAAATTTTTATTTAAAAAATTTAATAAATAAAAATAAGTTAGATAAATAAATAAGCAATTAATCCTAATATTGCGTATTTAATATTTTTTTTTAAAAAAAAGCCACCCAGTAAAATAGGGTGGCTAAAATTTTAAATATATTATTTTTGTGTGGCTACTTTCATTTTAGTTACAAATTCAGTTAATGCTTTTAGCATGACATCTGGCTTATCAAGGTTATTTTCAATAATTTTAACCACAGCAGAGCCTGAAATGGCACCAGCGGCACCATTTTTAATTGCCTCGGTGACTTGTTCTGGTTCAGAAATGCCAAACCCTTGGAGTGCAGGTGCGGCTTGATATTGCTTGAGCTTATCGACCAAATGTGTTAATGGCATTTGAGCACGTTGTTCAGTACCCGTCACACCAGCTCTTGATAATAAGTAAGTATACCCACGGCTATGTTCGCCGATTTGTTGTAATAAGGCATCGTCACCATTAGGAGGGCAAATAAAAATAGGGGCAATATTATGGGTAAGGGCAGCTTCACGAAAAGGTTTTGATTCACTCATGGGAACATCTGCAACTAATACAGAATCAACCCCTGCTTTCTGGCAACGGATATAGAAATTTTCAATTCCATTTGTAAAAACGAGGTTTGCATATACCAATAAACCGATTGGCATGGTTGGGTGTTTTGCTCGAATGCGGCTTAATAATTCAAAGCAAATTGTGGGTGTAATTTCACTTTTAAATGCTCGCAGGTTGGCGTTTTGAATTGTCGGGCCATCTGCCAGAGGATCTGAAAAGGGAATACCAATCTCTAGCGCATCAGCGCCACCTTCAATTAAAGCATCAATAATTTTCAGTGATGTTTCAGCATCGGGATCACCTAATGTCACAAAGGGAACGAAAGCACCTTGATTTAGGCTGTTTAGACGTTCAAAAAGTTGGTTATAACGTTCCATTAAATTTCCCCTTTGTTAGCTAAAATATCATGCACAGTAAAAATATCTTTATCGCCGCGACCTGATAAATTCACAATTAATAATTGCTCTTTATTGGGTTCTTGTTCTGCCATTTTTAACGCATAAGCTAAAGCATGAGAAGATTCTAACGCAGGTATAATGCCTTCCTTGCGAGATAAAAGTTTAAAGGCATTTAATGCTTCATCATCGGTAATAGAGACATATTCAGCACGACCGATGCTATTTAAATGTGCATGCTGTGGCCCAACTGAAGGGAAGTCTAACCCTGCAGATATTGAATAAGATTCTTCTATTTGTCCCTCGCGAGTTTGCATCATTGGGGACTTCATTCCAAAGTAGATACCCACGCGTCCATGTTTTAATGGTGCGCCATGTTGCCCTGACTCGATACCTAAACCTGCAGGTTCAACGCCAATAAGATTGACATTTTCTTCAGGGATAAAAGACGCAAACATGCCAATGGCATTGGATCCACCACCAATACACGCAATCACTGCATCGGGTAAACGGCCTTCTTTTTCAAGAATCTGCTGTTTTGCTTCATCACCAATCATGCGTTGAAATTCACGCACGATGGTTGGGTAAGGGTGTGGGCCAGCGGCAGTGCCCAGTAGATAATGCGCGTTATCGTAGCTGCCAGACCAGTCTCGCAGTGCTTCATTACAAGCATCTTTTAGGGTGGCGGAACCACTATGGACAGGGATAACTTCTGCGCCCATCAGTTTCATGCGAAATACGTTAGGGGATTGACGCTCAACGTCTTTAGCGCCCATATAAATACGGCATTTCATGTTGAGAAGCGCACAAGCTAATGCTGTCGCAACACCGTGTTGCCCCGCACCTGTTTCAGCGATAATCTCTGTTTTGCCCATACGTTTAGCCAGTAGCGCTTGGCCTAAAACTTGGTTTGTTTTGTGCGCCCCACCATGAAGCAGGTCTTCACGCTTTAAATACAACTTTGTTTTGGTGCCTGCAGTGAGATTTTTGCAGAGGGTCAAAGCTGTCGGACGACCTGCATAGTTTTTAAGTAGGTCATGGAATTCTTTGATAAATTCTGCGTCGTCTTGTGCGGCAATAAAGGCATCTTCTAATTGATTGAGTGCAGGGATTAAAATCTCTGGCACATATTGCCCACCAAACTCACCGAAATACGGATCTAATTTGCTCATTATTTGTTATCCATCTCATCAGTTAAAACGTAATTATTGTTTAGCCTTATCTTATTGCTTTATTGGATTGTTGATTCAGCCAGCAACGTTGATAACACTAACTTAATTTTTTGCTCACTCTTAATACCAGGCTCAATTTCGACACCAGAATTAAAATCAAGCCCATTACACAGCAATTTCGCGGCCTGAAGGCAGTTTTGAGGATTTAATCCGCCCGCTATCATTAGCTTTTGCTTTGCAGTTGTTGGAATGGCCGACCAATTGAAACTTTTACCTGTTCCGCCTTGCCCGTTATCGAGTAATAGAACATCAATATCTTGAGTTTCGTATTCAGATACGTTTGCTTGCGACATATCCAGCGCTTTCCACACTTCACAATAACTTGGTAATTGAGAGCGAACTTCTTGAATATATTGTAGGTCTTCATTACCGTGTAGCTGCACGGCAAAGAGCGCTAACTTTTTCGCGATATGCGCGACAAAATCGGCCGATTGATTACGAAATACACCAACATATTTTAGCGGGGCGGAATGAACAATACGTTCAGCTTGTGACAGTGTCACTTTCCGAGGGGAGGATTCAGCAAATATTAATCCTCCAAAACAAGCACCCGCGTCGAAAGCGGTTTTTGCATCCTGTTCACGGGTTAAGCCGCACACTTTATGTTCACCAACGAGCAATTTTTGTAGTGCCTTTGCAAGGTCATCTTGTTCCATTAAAGCGCTACCAATCAGAAAACCGTTAGCATATTGGCTAAGAGATTGAATATGCTGGTGTAAATAAATACCAGATTCACTGATCACAATTGTTTCTGGTGCTAAACGCGGTGCTAATTCGCGGGTACGATTTAAATCAATGGATAAATCACGCAAGTCACGGTTATTAATACCGACCACTTTAGATTTTAATTTTATGGCTCGTTCTAATTCTTCTTCGTTACTGACTTCCGTTAGAATGCCCATATTTAATTGATGTGCAACATTCGCTAAGGCCACATATTCTTCGTCATTTAATACCGATAACATCAATAAGATAGCATCAGCTTGATAATGACGTGCAAGGTATATTTGGTATGGATCGATAATAAAATCTTTACATAAAACAGGTTGCTTAACTGTGTTACTGACAATCGTCAGATAATCCATATTGCCTTGGAAATATTTTTCGTCAGTGAGGACGGAAATCGCAGATGCGTAGGGGGCATAGGTCTTCGCAATCACTTCGGGATCGAAATTTTCTCGAATTAACCCTTTTGAAGGAGACGCCTTTTTACATTCTAAAATAAACACTGGGCGCTTAGCGCTTAATGCATCATAGAAGCTGCGTTGACTTGGCTGTAATGTGTCAATGAAACTGTCTAAGGGCTGTTTAGCCTTACGTTCAACAAGGTAAACGGCTTTGTCATCAACAATCTTTTGTAATACAGTCGCTTTCATTTTACTGGTTCCTTGCCGCGAGCGCAGTGACTCGGTCGAATGATTTGCCGCTGCGAATAATTGAGAGAGCATGTTCGCTATTTTGTTTTAAATCTTCATGGCCATTAATCCGCATTAACATTGCCACATTAGCCGCGACTGCAGCCTCGTGAGCGGCTTTACCATGGCCTTGTAATAACTGGGTCAGTAGAATACGGTTTTCATCAGGAGTGCCGCCTTCCAAATCACGTAATTGATACGGTGTTAAGCCAAAATCGTCGGCGGTTAATTGGTAATGATGTAACACACCGTCTTTTAATTCAGCAACTTGGGTTGTGGCATGAAGTGAAACTTCATCCATCCCTCCACTGTGTACCACAGCTGCACGGGTAAAACCAAGCATATCTAAGGTTTCAGCGACGGGTTTTACCAGCGCTTCTTGATAAACGCCGATTAACGCGATGGGTGGGCGAGCTGGGTTGATTAATGGCCCAAGGACGTTAAATAATGTTCGTGTTTTCAGTTGTGAACGAACAGGTGCTGCATGGCGAAAACCACTATGGTACTGAGGGGCAAATAAGAAACACACGCCTAAATCATCCAAAATGTCCCGAGCACTTTGAGCGCTTAAATCAAGTGCAATACCAAAGGCCGCTAATAAATCTGATGATCCAGAACGACTAGATACGCTGCGATTGCCATGTTTAGCGACTTTAATTCCAGCTTCAGCGGCTACAAATGCGCTAGCCGTTGAAATGTTAATACTGTTTGCGCCATCTCCCCCCGTACCCACAATGTCACTGAATTGATAATCAGGTCGAGGGAATGGTTGGGCATTTTCTAAGCAGGCAAGGGCGGCACCTGCAATTTCTTGAGGTTGTTCACCACGCATTTTCATACTGATAAGTACGGCTGCCAGTTGTGGTTCGGTTAATTCACCTTGAATAATGGCATTAAATAAATACTGACTTTCTTGTTGTGTCAGTGGCTGCGCGTTGAATAATTTATCATAAATATTTTGCATAATTGGCTCTCTATATCCCGTTAGTGCGAATGAGTCGTGGTGCTTGCATTGGGTGTAGAAAGAGCCCATGCCACAGTATTTTCTAACAACTGTTTACCCTGAGTGGTTAAAATAGATTCAGGGTGAAATTGGAATCCACACACTTTGTCTTGCTCATTTCGCACGGCCATGACCATTCCGTTGGATTGCGCATTAATAGTCAGTGTTTCAGGAATTTGGCTACCCACTAAAGAGTGGTAGCGCGCGACTGAAACAGGATTTTCGAGATTAGCAAACATCGCTTGCCCATCGTGGGTAGCAAGTGAAGCCTTACCATGTAGTATTTCCCCCGCGGAAGAGACAACACCACCGTAAGCCTCAACAATAGCCTGATGGCCTAAACAAATACCAATCACAGGAATTTTGCCGATAACCTGTTTTAAGACTTCAGGCATAGAGCCTGCTTCACTCGGTTTTCCTGGCCCTGGTGATAACACTAAAATTGGTGAGTTCATTTGGTTTAATACAGATAAAATATGTTCTGAGCTCACGGTATTACGGTAAATAACGACTTGGTGGCCATTCGCACGCAGTTGATCGACCAAGTTGTAAGTGAAAGAATCCACATTATCGAGCAGTAAAATATTCGCCATTAGAATAACTCCTTCACTTGGTGGGCTTGGGCAATCGCACGGATCACGGCGCGTGCTTTATTGCGCGTTTCATCTGCTTCAGCTTGAGGGAACGAATCCAATACGACGCCACCACCAGCTTGCACAGTCGCAATGCCATCTTCTACATAGGCTGAGCGGATCACGATACAAGTATCGAAATCACCTCTGCCGTTGAAATAACCCACCGCACCGCCATAGGAGCCACGACGCTGTTGTTCATACTGCGCAATTAATTGCATGGCTTTCACTTTGGGGGCTCCCGTTAATGTGCCCATATTCATACAGGCTTGATAAGCATGAAAAATGTCTAAATCGTGACGTAATGTTCCCACAACATGGGAAACGAGATGCATCACAAAGGAATAACGATCAACTTTGGTTAAGTTAGCCACATAGCGGGTGCCTGCTTCACAGATACGGGCAAGATCATTACGTGCAAGATCAACAAGCATGATGTGCTCTGCTAGCTCTTTTTCATCTGTACGCATTGATAGTTCAATGCGGCTGTCTAAATCGAGGTCGATATCTCCTTGAGCATCACGACCGCGTGGGCGAGTGCCTGCGATAGGGTAAATTTCGACCTTCCGGTCGCTGGTGGCATATTTCAATGCACTTTCTGGTGATGCGCCAAATAGCGTAAAATCCTGATCTTGCATATAAAACATATAAGGACTTGGGTTTTGCGCTTTTAATTTTTGGTAGGCAATCAGTGGATGTGAACAAGGCATGGTGAATTTTCGTGAGGGCACTACTTGGAAGATATCTCCACGATAAATTGCCTCTTTTAATGATATGACAATAGCGCCATATTCTTGGTCGTTTTTGCTCAGTGTAACTTGAAAGTTAGGCTCGCTTTGCAAAGGGAGTGCGGGCAAAAATGGACGGCAAGATGCAATAATTTCATTGTGGCGTTGTTTAACTGACGCCAGCGTTTGTTCATCTTGATTGAAAACACAGCTTTTAATGCGAGCCGCTTGGTTTTGATGGTCGATCACTAAATAGTGTTCCGCGACGAAGAAACAATAATCAGGGCACTGATTGACAGTTTTAACGTCAGGGATGGACTCAAAGTTTGCCACAAGGTCATAGGCAAATAAGCCTCCTACAAATACCGTTTCTGGCTTAGTCGAATAAGTTTGAGCTAAGGCAGGTAATGCACGTAACACGTCTAAGCATGATGCTGCTTTTAAACGACTGTCTTCATCTAAAGCAGGGTTAGGTTGCTCGAAGGTGACAACTAATAATGCCGTTTCAATGGTATGGGTGGAAATTACCCCAGAAAGTTGCGTTAACAATAATGGCAGCAAGGCTTGGCCGTTTAATGTTAACGCTTCAACTTCAACGCGTTGGCCAAAAGCGCGAATACGCAATGCGCTGTTAACAATCAATAAGCTTTGTAAGTTAGCTTTATTATTGATTTCAGCTGACTCCAGCAACATGGTTGATGGAATTGCATGGCATAAGTGATTGAATAACAACGTTGGGTCTGGCTGATAGTTAATTGGGCTATCCAGATACGTAAAATGTGCTAATGTGGTGTTTTGTTTGTTCATTTTGTTGCCTTACGCTAATTTTTGACATTAAAAAACCCGCCGTATGAAGGGCGGGTTTGGCACTGAGGCATGGTTTAACTATGCGCGTGCGGCTTCCGCCCAATTTGGGAAGTCACGCCACCAACGATTTGTTAAGTTAATTAAAGCCATAATGTGCCTCACTGGATAAACTGAATGTTATTGGCTGTAAGCCATCTTGCGTACTAGTAAACTGGATCGCACTTGAAGTGTCAAGTATTTTGTTAATTTATTAGGAAAAAATAGCTATTTATGGAAATTGGAGACGATATCACCTTGCAACCTGTATCTACACCGCTACTGACTCGCTACGACTTACACAGCCATACGACAGCCTCTGATGGGGATTTAACGCCAGAGGAATTAATCGAGCGAGCCATTGAAAAAGGCGTCAATGTTCTAGCGATCACTGACCACGATACGTGTGATGGCTTAATACAGGCAAGACAGTATATACGCGATAACGAAAAGCCGATTGAGTTAGTGAATGGTGTTGAGATCTCAACACTTTGGGAAAATATTGAAATCCATATCGTCGGTTTAAATTTCACCTCTGAACACCCAGCAATGGTTGCGTTACTTACGGAGCAATCGGCTCGTCGTGAAGCTCGGGGTATTGAGATAGGGCGCCGTTTACAAAAAGCGGGCATTGAAGATGCGTGGGAGAACGCCCAAAGTATATCGGGTGGCGGGCAAGTTACCCGAGCTCATTTTGCGCAATATATTATGAAAATAGGCAAAGAAAAAACCATCAACAATGTATTTAAACGCTATTTGTCTAAAGGCAAAACAGGTTATGTGCCTGCAACATGGTGTAGTATTGAAGCGTCCATTGCGGCGATTCATGCCGCTGGCGGCGTGGCTGTTTTAGCGCATCCATCTAAATATCAGCTTTCAAATAAATGGTTAAAACGTGTGATTGCTTATTTTAAAGAGCATGGGGGCGATGCGATGGAAATTTCCCATTGCCAGCAACCCCCTAATGAAAAACAATATTTAGCTGAATTGGCTAAAATGGCGGATTTACGAACATCTGTGGGGTCTGATTTTCACCGTCCTTGTTCTTGGATTGAATTAGGGCGAAACCTATGGTTACCAAATGATGAGCAAGCAGTTTGGACATTGTGGCAGGACGTAAAAAATCGCTAATTCATTGATGTATTGGTCGGTCGGTGTAAAATAATACTATACATAGAGTGATTAGATTAAAATCAATCATTCGATTGAGCAAAGAGATAGTGCCATTTTTAGGTATTTTGCCGGGTGATGCTGTCGATACCAAATTGTTGAGGTATATATGAGCCAGTTTTTTTATGTCCATCCGGATAACCCGCAAGCTCGGTTAATCAGTCAAAGTGTTGAAATTCTAAATAAAGGCGGTGTGGTTGTTTATCCTACTGATTCGGGGTATGCCATTGGATGTCGTTTAGAAGAAAAAGATGCATTGCAGCGAATTTGTCGTATCCGTCAGTTAGATACTAACCACAATTTTACATTAATGTGCCGTGATCTTTCTGAGCTTTCTAATTATGCACACGTAGATAATACAGTTTTTCGTTTAATTAAGAATAATACCCCAGGTAATTATACATTTATCTTAAAAGCCACCAAAGAAGTCCCTCGTCGTTTAATGAATGAAAAGCGTAAGACAATCGGCCTGCGCGTACCATCAAATCCGATTGCACGAGATTTACTTGAAGCGGTTGGCGAACCACTGATGTCAACGAGTTTAATTATGCCTGGTGATGATTTTACCCAATCTGATCCAGAAGAAATTCGTGATTTATTAGATAAACAAGTGGATTTAGTGATCCACGGTGGTTATATCGGACAGAAACCTACCACAGTCATTGATTTTACTGATGATACACCTGTTGTAGCCCGTGTTGGCACAGGGGATCCATCACCCTTTGAATAAATAAGCTATTTAGGTAGCGAATGTGCGATAAGGTGATAAAAGATAGGGGTTCAGGGGAAACCTGTGTATAATGCGCGGGTTTTCAAATTTATGACTTTTTGCACTCGTTTTTTTACTCGATGAAAAGTTATTTGACGCCTGTGAAGGCGACAGTAGAGGGTTACATGAGCGCTAAACCGCAAAATACAGAGAAATTACAAAAAATCCTTGCTCGTTCAGGGCATGGTTCACGTCGTGAAATCGAAACCTTCCTGCAAGCAGGTCGGATCAGCGTAGACGGTAAAATCGCCACTTTGGGTGACCGTGTCGAAGTCAAAGCATCAACCAAAATTCGTTTAGATGGTCGTTTATTAGCGATTAAAGAAGCGGAAAAAGAAATTTGCCGTGTGATGGCCTATTACAAACCTGAAGGTGAATTGTGTACTCGCCACGATCCTGAAGGGCGTCCAACCGTTTTTACGCGTTTGCCAAAACTGACAGGGGCAAGGTGGATTGCGGTAGGTCGTCTTGATGTGAATACTAGTGGGTTACTGTTATTCACAACCGATGGTGAGTTAGCGAACCGTTTAATGCACCCAAGCCGTGAAGTTGAGCGTGAATACGCAGTGCGGGTTTTTGGTGAAGTTAACGATGCAAAAATTCGCCAGTTGACCCAAGGTGTTCAACTTGAAGATGGTCCTGCGTCCTTTAAAACTGTCTCTTATCGTGGTGGTGAAGGGATGAACCAATGGTTCAATGTTACGTTAACAGAAGGGCGTAATCGTGAAGTCCGTCGTTTGTGGGAATCGGTTGGTGTACAAGTTAGCCGTTTGATCCGAGTGCGTTATGGTGATATCGATTTGCCAAAAGGGCTACCGCGTGGTGGTTGGACGGAGCTGGGTTTAGAGCAAACTAACTATTTGCGTGAATTAGTTGAGCTGCCAGCTGAAACAGAAAGTAAAGTGGCGGTTGAACGTGATCAACGTAGAATCAAAGCGAATCAAATTCGTCGTGCTGTGAAACGTCATACTCAAGTGGCATCACGCCCTGCATCTAAGCGTCAATCTTCAGGCCCGACAGCGAAGCGTCGTACACGCATCTAATTACTGCGTTATCATTATTTAAGAAGCGATGGCATAACACCATCGCTTTTTTATTGCCTAAAAATTACAGCTTACTGTCTGTATGTGTCTGTAAATTGCGGGTTTAGGTCACAGAATCACAACACTTGTCTGTAATAGATAATTAAAATGAGATTTAAGTCTCATTTTAATGTAACAAAAAAACTTAACATCAAGCTCTATGTGAGATTTAACTCACATAATTGCTGCAAAATGTACTTATAAACACCTGAACACGATAAGCAGCAATGTCTATTACTTACATATAAAAATGTGGTTTATCCAAGTGAATAAAGAATGGTTTCTAAGTGGGTAAACTCGATAAGGATAAAAGATGAAAAAAATAACACTGACGCTGAGCGCGGTTGCATTAGCTTTAACGTTTACGGCAACGTCTCAAGCCAAAATACCAATGCCAGAAACTGTCAGCCCAGGCGTTACCGTTGTTGAATTAGCGCAGCAGCAACCTATTCATTGGGTTTCTATTGAACAAATTAAACAAAGCCTAGAAGGTAAAGCGCCAATGGCAGTTGGCTTTGATATCGATGATACAGTGTTATTTTCTAGCCCAGGTTTTTACCGTGGTAAACTCGAGTTTTCCCCAAATGATTTTAGTTATTTGAAAAATCAGCAGTTTTGGGAGAAAATGAATAATGAGTGGGACAAATTCAGTATGCCAAAACAAGTGGGTATTGATTTAGTCAAAATGCACTTAGACCGAGGAGATACCGTTTATTTTATTACTGGCCGTACTAAAACGAAAACTGAAACTGTGACTAAGTACGTTCAAGAAGGCTTGGCGATCCCAGCCGATAAAATGCAACCTGTTATTTTTGCGGGTGATGAGCCTGGCCAAAATAATAAAGTAAGTTGGATGCGTGACCATAAATTAACTATTTATTATGGAGATGCAGATGCGGATATTGCAGCGGCTCATGAACTAGGTATTCGTGGCGTTCGTATTTTACGTGCAGCCAACTCATCTTATCAACCGCTGCCAAAAGCAGGGCGTTTTGGTGAAGAAGTGGTGATTAATTCTGAATTCTAATTGAATTTTGAATATGAAAAAGGCGACTTGGAGGTCGCCTTTTTTAATACTTGAATGACAGTTAGTTATTCACAATTGCGTCAATAACAACACGGTTACCCGTGATAGAACCTGTTGTTCCACTTGTTACAATTGGACTAGTGACCTTCGTCGTATTGTTAGAGCTAATAGTTCCATATTGGTTATTCACGCGATTTTTAGCTTCAATGGTCATGTTTTTGCCAGATACCATTTTTCCTGCATAATTATCGAGTGTACCAGCACCCACATTATGGTTATTAATCCCCGTAATTTGGCCATAATTATTGTTCAGGGTTGCTTTTGTTTTAATATCAATATCGCTGCGTGAGGCAACGTTATTATTCGCATTGGCTGCGATTGAACCATATACGTTATAAAGGTTATCACTTTTAACTTTGATAGTACCATCATTGGTTTGCAAACCACCATTTTGGTCTGTTAAACCAAATTGTGCGTTTACGTTTTTAAAATCAGCACTATAGTTATTGTTTAAATGGCTAGTTTCAATATCTAAGTTGCTTTCAGCGTTAATTAAACCAGATTGGTTATCAATATTATGCGCAGTTATTGTTAAGTTTTTACCTTTAATATAACCAGAACGATTACTGAGTATATTGGACTTTATTTCTGTTTTGCCATTATCAGAAATAATTGAACCTGAGTTTGTTAATTGGTTTGCATTGATATTCAGTAGTTTACCACTATGAATTTTTGAACGAGGGTCATTAGTCAATGCGACAGAAGCATCAAGATCCATACGGCCTTTAACAGCATTTAACTCTGAATTAGACTGTGTTAAATACATGGTATTCACCTCAGCACGTCGCTGTGCCACAATCTTACTGTTAGCCATGTTTTCGATAGAGTTTTGTGCGTTTAAGGTGATATCACGACCCGCAGTGATGTTGGAGTTCTCATTCACAATACGAACGGCATCAATAGTGATATCTTGACCAGCAATAAAACCCTTCGCTGGATCATTTGGATTCCCCATATTATCGCGGTTATAGATTACATTGGTAGAATGGACGTTGAGGTCACCTCGAGTGGCTTTAAATGACCCATTATCATTGACGATAGTATCAGATAACGTGGTCACATTTTGTTGGGCTTCAATGGTTCCGTTGTTATTTGACAAAGTACCTAACGTCGTTAAATTTACATCGTTGTTCAGGGACGTAATGTGCCCACGATCGTTATTAATTGCACCTGTGCCTGCAGCCTGAATGTTGACACTTTTTGCTGCGGAAATAGTGCCGCTATTTGTCAGCCCAGTCGCATTAATCGAGAGGGTATTTGCTGAGTGAATGTTGCCATTAATATTATTGACGGTGCCTGCGCTATCAATGGTAATTGCACCATTATGTGAAGCGATATCACCTGCGTTAGATACGCCAACACCTGTTTCGGTCGCCATTAACGAAATTTTATTCGCATACATGCCGCCTAAGGCGGAAACGTCAATACCAATACTTGGTTTTGCACCAATGGCTGTTGTCGTACCAATAACATCACCAGCGGAATTCACACGGTTATTCCCTGCAATAACGTTTAGACGTTGAGCTGTGACAGCACCGTTAATCGCGACAGAGCGTGCAATTATATCAGTAGGTGAGTTTGCATTGAAACTACCATTGATGGCAATTTTTCCTTGCTGCACATTGTAGTCATTGACTAAGTTATTGCCATCTAAGGAAACTTTACCCGTAGTTAATGTGGTGCGGTTGGTATTAATAAATCCGCAGTTATTACAGGTGATACCTGATGCATTTGCGACAATCACTTGCGCTTTACCGCCAGCGACTTCAATCATGCCGTTTAATGTTGTTGCCGTATTTGAGTTGACCTCATTTAGGATCACTTTTGCCCGTTTACCTGCGACATTGCCATTACCGCCAATTTTACCCCCTATTGTGGTATTAGAAAGGCCTGCACTATTGTTTAAAATAACGCCTTTTTGGTCAACATCAAATTGGCTATAAATATTGTGAGAAACACCGCTTTCAGACGGTTTATTAATATAAACAATGGTTGGACCATTACCTTGAACCATTACTCCAGCGCCATTTGTTGGCGTAATAGCGGCTTGAGCAACCGTTGTTGAACCGACAATCATTGAAACACACAGAAATAAAGGTTTGAATTTCAATTTAGGTGCATTGAAAGTATTCATTGAAACGTTTTGCATATATATCCCTTAAATTAAAATAGACAATATCTAAAATAACTAACAATCCATTATTGCAATTTAATTATGCGGAAATATAAAATTAAATAAAATTAATAATGTTAACATGAGTTAAGTTTTTATTCGGTATTGAATAATAACTTAGTATGAATAAAGCTAGAATAAATGCGTTATTTTGTATTTAACTTGTTTTTTATCAGTTGGTTAAATTTCTTTCTGTATTGTGATTTTCGGTATGTTTACTCAAGGGGTAACACGTACTAGTTTATATTAAATAGGGAAAAGGCGAGTTTAATCATTAGAATAACTTATGGCCTGAATTTATATTGTAAAAATGGTCGATATAATTAAAGCCGAATTGGGAATATATGCGAATGATTAAATTAACACGCAAGATGGTTTGATTAAACTTATCATGCATAAAAAGAGAACTTAGCAATAGTCTTATTTTAGCTTATAATTGCTAAGTTAACTTTTATCGTTTACCAGTCAATGCCTTTTTGCGCTTTAATACCAACATCAAACGCATGTTTAACAGGGCGCATTTCAGTAACTGTATCCGCTAAATTAATTAAATCACGGTGGCATCCTCTACCTGTAATGATGACGGATTGGTTGGCAGGACGATCTAGCAAGGCTTGTATAACGTCGTCTAACCCAAGGTAATGATAGCTGACCATATAGGTTAGCTCATCTAAGACAACCAAATCATATTGAGGATCACTTAAAAGTCGTTTTGCATGATGCCAGGTTTCAAGGCAGGCTAGTGTGTCCGTCTCTTTATTTTGTGTTTCCCACGTAAAGCCAGTGGACATTACAAAAAAAGGCGCTCCAAGCGGCTCTAAGAGTTCACGTTCACCATTATCCCAACTTCCTTTAATAAATTGCACAACAGCCGCTTTTTTACCATGGCCGATGGCACGACAAACCGTACCAAATGCGGCGGTCGTTTTACCTTTGCCGTTGCCAGTGAAGATGATGATAATCCCACGCTCAATTTGAGCGGCTTCAATACGCGCATCGACTTTTTCTTTTAAGCGTTGTTGACGTTCTTCATGTCGGCTTTGTGACATAATAAATTACTCCGCTGCACCTGGTTTACGGCCTGGTTGTGCATCATAACTGCTGCCTGTTTTACGGATGCTATCATCACCCATTAAATAAATGTAAATAGGCATAATATCTGCTGGGGTTTTGAGTTTTTCGGGGTCTTCTTCGGGGAATGCGCTGGCACGCATACTGGTTCTGGTTCCTCCAGGATTAATGCAGTTAACGCGTAAATGACTATTTTTATATTCCTCAGCAAGCACTTGCATTAGACCTTCTGTTGCAAATTTAGAAACAGCGTAAGCTCCCCAACCAGCGCGGCCTTGTTTCCCAACACTCGAACTTGTGAAAACTAATGATGGATTTGGCGCTTTCAAGAGTAAGGGGAGTAGGGATTGCGTAAGCATAAAGGTCGCATTGACGTTGATCTGCATGACATCATGCCATAGTTGAGGCGGTTGTTCTGAAATGGGGGCGACAACACCAAGAATACCCGCATTATGCAAGACGCCATCTAGATAAGGAACAGTGTTAGATATTTTCGTGGCTAATGATTGGCAGTTTTCATTGGTTGCTGTCAATAAATCTAAAACATAACATGGCGATTTCTTGCCAGAAATTGCAGTGATTTCTTGGCTAACAGCGTCTAATTTATGTTGCGTTCTTCCGACAAGAACCAATGATGCACCGAATCGGGCATAGGTCAGGGCGGCTTCACGACCAATGCCATCGCCTGCGCCAGTTATGAGTATCGTTTTGCCTTTCAATAGGTCTTGTCTAGGCTGATATTGAAGCATATTCTTTCCTATGATTGTGAATTAAATGTAACGGTATCATCGCACTGATTTGGTTTTTTGGCTAATCTAACATAGATATCTACGTAGTTTATGGTGTGAAATACGATTTTTTCTGGTTGTTTACCCATAATCGTGAGATTATTTTTGTGTTGAAGATAAATATCAGAAGGATCATGTTGTGGAGTATTTCTCTTTGTATGGATTATTTTTAGCAAAAGTTGTCACTATCGTGGTGGCTATCGTTTTGCTGGCTGTTTTTGTCTTTGGTGTAGGTATGCGTCGCCAAAGTGCTAAAGGTTCGTTAAAACTCACTGATTTGGGTGAGAATTATCGCGAACGCCAGCGTCAGATGCAGCAAGTGAAAATGAATGAATCTGAGCATAAAGCATGGCTCAAGGCATTCAAAAAACAGCAAAAAGCAAAATCAAAAAGTGAGAAATCAGGGGCTAAACTTGGGCAAACATCCATTAAAAAGCCCTGTTTATATGTCTTAGACTTTAAAGGCAGCATGGATGCACGCGAAGTGGCATCTTTGAGGGAGGAAATCAGTGCAGTTCTGGCTGTTGCTGATACACAAGATGAAGTTTTGCTGCGTTTGGAGAGCCCTGGCGGTATGGTCCATGGTTATGGGCTTGCAGCATCACAATTACGTCGTTTAAAAGAAAAGAATATTCCGTTGACGGTTGCTGTTGATAAAGTGGCAGCAAGTGGTGGCTATATGATGGCCTGTATTGCAGATAAAATTGTTGCTGCACCATTTGCTATTATTGGCTCAATTGGTGTTGTGGCACAAATTCCTAATATTCATCGCTTATTGAAAAAACATGATGTTGATGTTGAACTTCATACGGCAGGTGAATATAAAAGAACGCTGACATTACTCGGGGAAAATACCGAGCAAGGCCGTAAAAAGTTTGTGGAAGATTTAAATTCAACGCATGATCTTTTCAAGCAATTTGTTCATCAAAATCGTCCGTCATTAGATATTGATAAGGTTGCAACGGGTGAATACTGGTACGGGTCACAGGCGTTAGAAAAAGGGCTTGTGGATAGCATTGGCGTCAGTGATGACATTATTATTGATGCAGTTGATGCTAAAGAGATTGTTGGTGTCCGTTATGTTCTAAGTAAAAAAATGGTGGATAAAGTCATGGGAAGCGCAGCAAATAGTGTTGATAACCTTTTATTGCGTTGGTGGCAGCGTGGCCAAAAACCAATGTTATAAATGAATAGTCGCCTCGCAAATATTCTGTTTTAATTCTACTATTAATTACCGGCACTGAAGCCGGTAATTTTTTATCAATTATTGAATGTTAATTAATCATTTTCACGTAATTGGTATTGTTCTGAAAGAACATGGGCAAGATGTTTGTACATATTAAAAGCAGCGGTACTTTTTAATGTTGGGATACCATTTTCATCGAGAAAGAATTCCCCTTTAAAAACCAGCGTACCACGATGCTGCTCCACGGTGTCTACAAACATACCGTGAATATATTCGTCATGTTTCTGTATGATATCGTTAGCTTTTTCAAGTAACTCTGTTTTTGTAATGTACGGTAGATCGTCTTGCATAATAGGGCTCCCTTGAAAAAATAATTGGTTGCTTCTCGCATTTTATCAGGTAGAGTGTGTGGTTTTCAATTATGGCTTAATGCCTTTATATGGTTAAAATCAGTCAGCTAGAAGACTTTCATGACTTGTAGAATAACGTGATTGAGATTATAAGTTTTGTTTCAACACAAATAATTGATTGAAAATATATTGATATATTGTGATTGTGTCGCAATATAAAAAACAGATTCTCATTTTACGCATTTTAATGTAAAAGTGCGTCATAGTTGATATTTAGGTAAAGGTAAATATGGGTAAAGCTCTTGTTATCGTGGAGTCCCCGGCAAAAGCCAAGACAATTAATAAATACCTTGGCAGTGGCTACGTTGTGAAAAGCAGCGTCGGCCATATTCGTGATCTGCCGAAAAGCGGCTCTGGTTCACAAACCGGCTCACAAAAGAGTACAGGCTCATCTACCGAGAAAACAAAGAAAGTTAAAAAAGATCCACGCGATGCATTAGTGAATCGCATGGGTATCGACCCTTATCATGGTTGGAAGGCGAATTACCAAATTCTACCAGGTAAGGAAAAGGTGGTTTCTGAGCTGAAATCTCTGGCTGCGGATGCCGATCACATCTACCTCGCAACGGACTTGGACCGCGAGGGGGAAGCGATCGCATGGCATTTACGTGAAGTGATTGGCGGTGATGATTCGCGTTTTAGTCGTGTTGTATTTAACGAAATCACGAAAAACGCCATCACCCAAGCATTTGATAGCCCAGGTGAGCTAAATATTGATCGGGTTAACGCGCAGCAAGCACGTCGCTTTATGGATCGCGTTGTGGGGTACATGGTATCTCCATTATTGTGGAAAAAAGTGGCTAGAGGTTTGTCTGCGGGGCGTGTTCAGTCTGTTGCAGTGAAACTGATTGTTGAACGCGAACGAGAAATTAAAGCGTTTGTTCCTGAAGAGTATTGGGAATTACACGCGGACTTAGCAGATAAAGATATTGCAAATTTACGCATGGAAGTGACGTCGCAAGCAGGTAAATCGTTCAAACCTGTTAATAAAGCGCAAACTACCGCTGCGGTAAAATTACTTGAAAAGGCGCGCTTTGAGGTTATTGACCGTGAAGACCGCCCTACATCAAGTAAACCAAGTGCACCTTATATCACTTCAACATTGCAACAAGCGGCAAGTACGCGTTTAGGCTTTGGGGTGAAGAAAACCATGATGATGGCCCAGCGTCTGTATGAAGCGGGTTACATTACTTATATGCGTACTGACTCAACTAACTTGAGTCAAGATGCGTTGGATATGGTTCGTGGTTATATCAATGACAACTTTGGGGCGAAATATCTGCCGAAAGATGCCAATGTATATAGCAGCAAAGATAATTCCCAAGAGGCGCATGAAGCCATCCGTCCTTCTAGTGTTGATGTATTACCTGATTCGCTAAAAGATATGGAAAATGACGCAAAACGGTTGTACCAATTAATTTGGAACCAATTTGTTGCGTGTCAAATGACGCCAGCGAAATATGACTCTACGACCTTAACAGTGAAAGCGGGAGACTTTGAACTGAAAGCCAAAGGGCGTACGTTACGTTTTGATGGTTGGACGAAAGTAATGCCTGCACTGCGCAAAAACGATGAAGATAAAACCTTACCGCCAATTCAAGTGGGTACGGAACTATCATTAATTGAATTATTGCCAAGTCAGCACTTCACTAAACCGCCTGCACGTTTTAGTGAAGCTTCACTGGTTAAAGAACTCGAAAAACGTGGAATTGGTCGTCCTTCAACTTATGCGGCAATTATTTCGACTATCCAAGATAGAGGATATGTCAAAGTTGAAAACCGTCGCTTCTATGCGGAAAAAATGGGGGAAATCGTTACTGATCGTTTAGAAGAAAACTTCAACGATTTGATGAACTACGATTTTACCGCACGCATGGAAAACCAGCTCGACCATGTTGCAAATCATGATGCTGAGTGGAAAGCTGTTCTTGATGAATTCTTCTCTGATTTTAGTACCCAGCTTGATGTTGCGGAAAAAGATCCAGAAGAAGGGGGAATGCGTACCAATCCGATGGTTATAACATCAATAACCTGTCCTGATTGTGAACGCCATATGGGTATTCGCACTGCATCTACAGGGGTATTCCTGGGGTGTAGTGGCTATGCATTGCCACCAAAAGAACGCTGTAAAAAAACCATCAATCTGATCCCTGAAGATGAAGTACTTAATATTCTTGAAGGGGATGATGCAGAAACTAACGCGTTAAGAGCAAAACGTCGTTGCCCTAAATGTGGTACGGCGATGGATAGCTACTTGATTGATAACCAACGTAAATTACATGTTTGTGGTAATAACCCTGCATGTGAAGGTTATGAAATTGAAGAAGGCGAATTCCGTATTAAAGGCTATGATGGCCCTGTCATTGAATGTGATAAATGTGGCTCTGAAATGCACCTGAAAATGGGGCGTTTTGGTAAATACATGGGTTGCACCAATGAAGAATGTAAAAACACACGTAAAATCCTAAGAAGTGGTGAAGTTGCGCCACCGAAAGAAGATCCTGTTCCGTTGCCTGAATTACCGTGTGAAAAGTCTGACGCTTACTTTGTATTGCGTGATGGTGCCGCTGGGGTGTTCCTTGCTGCCAACACTTTCCCGAAATCCAGAGAAACACGTGCGCCATTAGTGGCTGAGTTACAACGCTTTAAGGACAGATTACCTGAAAAGCTTGCCTACTTGGCAGAAGCACCTGCTGAAGATGCTGAAGGTAACCCAACAGTTGTTCGTTTTAGCCGTAAAACCAAGCAACAATATGTTTCTTCGGAAAAAGACGGTAAAGCAACAGGTTGGAGTGCTTTTTATGTTGATGGTAAATGGGAAGTCAAAGAGAAATAATTCGTTAAGGTTATTTTTCAGATAAAAATAGAAATGCCAATCTGTTATTGATTGGCATTTTTTTGCGTTAAGCAGATTGTAATTGATTCACTTTAATCGTTTTCTTTGCTAAATCTTCATCAATAAAATCAAAGATTAATATGCCTTTTGGCGTAGCCTGATCTAACGTAGCTAATTCATCGCGAATAATAGGGTTAATGATGTTTGCATACGCGATTGGACTGCCCAGCTGACCATTCGTTGCACTAATATGATTGAGAACGAGTTGATGCTCTTTGGTATTATCATCGCCATGAATTAACGCCATTATGTCATTGATTTTTTCCTGGATCTCAGGGCCATTCCAGTTATCTTGTAATGAAATTAAGGGGTTTTGATGCCAATTATGCGCCCAACGAGTGCCATCCTTTAACGTTGAAACATGCAATTCTGGTGGTGCACATTCAATCACCAAGATTTTTCCTCTTAACTGTTTTACACTGGGCCACTTGAATGTGTTTTCATCAACTCGCTCAGGCAGTAAAAGGTGTTTTAGGTAAGGCTCAATAAATGGGATAAGAGCCTGTTTATAGGCCTCAAAGTCATTTTTTTTCTCATTGGCATTTTGAATGCGTAAAATGACAAATTCAGTAGGGTGTGTATCAAGGAAAGAAATAAAGCAGTGAAGAAGGTCTTCTGCCATGATGTCGCTATGCCATTCACGGTGTGCAATATTTAGATTGCGAGTTAGCCTTAAATCAAAAAAACGCACGCCGCAGTTAAGCTGCTCCACTAGCGATAATGTCTGGGTTTGGTAATAAGGCAGATCACAGGTTGATGTAATGGCATCATGAGTTCCTGGGATCAATAAATCAGTTACGGATAATTCATCTGCAATGTATTTGAGCCAATCAATATAATTATTATTTCGCATAGTGCTTACCTAATCCATTTTCTAAATAGACAATAAGCCGTTATTACAACGGCTTATGTCGTCATAATATCAATGTGTTATTGCGCTTTTTTCATTTTAATAACGGTCCAAGACAGTAAGGCGGCGATTAATGTTAAGACAGATAACCCAATAAAAACATTACCAATAATATTCGTTGGAGTCAGAATTTCTTTGACGACTTGCCCTTGTTCACCTAATTGTGGACTAAAAATGATCTTACCTAAAATTAATGGCGCTAGCAGTGCAGGAAGGTATCCAATCGTGATAGCCAAAGACATTGCAGCGGAAGCATGCTTTTTATCAATCCCAAACTCACCGATCGGGGCATAGTAGACGCCTCGGATCATAAAGCAGCATGCGGAGGCACATAACATCAGGATCATTATAGTGTTACGAACTGCAGGGCTAATGATATTGTCAGGAGCTTGGCCAGCCATAAATTCCGTGATAGAAGCTGGGTTCATATAGAACAAAATACCAATAGCGGCGAGTAGGAACACTAAAACGAATGACATAAAACGCATAAAGTGGGCGGTGGATTTAAACGCTAATGTGACCAGCAATGTGGATAATAATGGCAACATTCGCAATGCAATAACAACAGAAACAAATACTGCAGCGACGGTTGCAGATGTACCATAACCTGCTTGTAAGAAACGGGCAAAGTAGGTACCCGCTGCAACAAAAGTACCGTAAATACAGAAAACGTTGAGGCCTGTTACCCAAACAATCGGTAATTTGATAACTTTTAATACACCAAGCAGCGCTTCTTTCACTGAGTTTACGGTATCAGCGTCCTCACTGACTCGCGCGTCCTTCGGTACAGCCAAGAAAATGAATATCGCAGTAGCGAGCACAATAATGGATGATGTGATCATCATGGTGCGGCTACTTGCTTCGTAATAAACCATTGCAGCCCATAATAGACTCATCAAAAATGCTAATAAACCTCGTCCAAATTCAAACATACCAAAAGCAACACCTTGATGCTCTTTGGTGGTAGATAAACTCACCGCCTTAAAGTTGGCGGGTTTAAATAACACTTCACTGAGTAATAACATGGAGAAAAAACACAGCAATAAAGTTGGCATGCTTAACCCTGGTGAGTTTAAGGCGATAAAGAGAGAAATAAAGCCAACTCCGAGTGTGGTGATTAACATAATCACACGGACTTTAAATCTATCACCGACCCAACCCAGAGCGAGAGTGCCTAATAAGATAACTAATCCTTGCATGGAATAGAGCTGGCCTGCTTGCGCATCAGTGATCCCCATAGCGACAGGAAAGCCAAGGGGTAGGGAGTTCCGCAAGTCCCAAAAGGCATACAATAGCTGGGCGTTTGCAGTAATAAATATCAGTTGAATAATGGTGTGTGCTGAAAAACCAAACTTTTTGGCAAGAGTATTCATAATCTATTTTCCACTTATTATAAAAATTAAAGAAAACATAGTGTTATATTTTGTTAACTTGTTTTTGTAAGGTACAGCCAATCTCTTTAACGTTATTTTGCTGGGTGGGATTTTATGAAATTTTTATTTCCTATTTATTTCATGTGAAATGAATAGTCTGAAATGTAGGCGAAATGAAAATAATATACTGTGATCATTTTCACAGCATGTTAACATTTTTATCAAAGAGTTATTTTACGTAAATGTACTAAAATGAAGTTTTTATAATAAGTCTATAACGGCATAAATATTCTTAATTGAGTGATTTTTGAAGATTAAGTTAACAATATTGATTGTGATATAACTATCATTTATTAACTAAAGCTAAATGCAGCACCAAAGTGATAACAAATTTGTGTTAACTTAAGTACAGTCATTGGTACTAATGAAACAACAGTAATCGTTCTTACCTTGTTTATCATAAGGTAATTGGATGGAATGATTGATAAATGTTATCCACTGGAGGCAATATGAAGTTAAAGATGTGCTTATTTGCTGCATTACTGACTGCGGGCACTGCCTATGCAGCACAATCCACTGTGGTATTAAAGGAAGCAACGCCAACGGGTGAGGGTAAAACGATTGGTGAAGTTGTTATCTCTGAAACTGAGTATGGGTTATTGTTCACACCAAAACTTTCAGGTTTACAATCTGGTATTCATGGTTTCCATGTCCACGAAAACCCAAGCTGCGAGCCAGGGGAAAAAGACGGCAAATCTGTTCCTGCACTAAAAGCGGGTGGGCATTTAGATCCAGCAAAAACGGCTGTTCACAAAGGGCCATATGATAATACTGGGCACTTAGGGGATTTACCCGGTCTCGTTGCAGATAGCCAAGGTAATGCCGATTATGCGGTTTTAGCGCCACGTTTAAAAACACTGAAAGATGTGCAAAACCGTGCGTTAATGGTGCATGTGGGGGGCGATAACTATTCCGATAATCCAGAAGCGTTAGGTGGTGGGGGGGCTAGGATGGCCTGTGGCGTCATCAAATAACTTTGCTCGTCATATTTTACGGTGTGGCGTTGTTGGCTTCATTCTGTTATGTGGGTCACATACTGGAGTATGCTCCCCACGATAACCTCATTTGCCGCCTAGCCACAACGTAAACTATTTAGAGCAAGGTCTTAATTGTCCAAAGCAATACTTAACTGATGATGTGGTTTGAAAGCTCGGAAATATGCCGAGCTTTCTTTTTATCTATTTATCAATCGACTACCAAATACGAATACGCTTTTCAGGTTCCAAATAGAGAGCATTGTCTTTATCGACACCAAAGGTTTGGTACCAATCATCAATATTACGCACAACGCCATTGGCACGGAATTGGTTTGGACTGTGCGGGTCAGTCATAATTTTATTACGCTCAGACTCTTTATTCGACAGCTCTTGCCATGTGCGTGCCCATGCGATGAAAAAACGCTGTAAGCCGGTTATGCCGTCAATAATCGGCGGTTCACCATTTGGGTAATTTTCTTTGGCGAATTGTTTATAGGCACTCAACGCGATATTTAGCCCGCCTAAGTCCCCAATATTTTCGCCTAGAGTTAATTGCCCATTAACTTTCAAACCATCGACATCAAACGCGTTGTATTGTTCGACCAACTTCTCAGTTTTTTCTTTGAAGTGCGTTTTGGCACTTTCACTCCACCAATTACGTAGTTGCCCTGTACCATCATATAAACTGCCTTGGTCATCAAAACCATGACCCATTTCATGGCCTATCACTGCACCAATTGCCCCGTAGTTATAAGCGGGGTCAACGTTAGGGTCAAAGAATGGGGCTTGTAAAATAGCAGCAGGGAACACGATTTCATTTTGTACAGGGTTGAAATAGGCATTCACCGTTTGTGGTGTCATTCCCCATTCCCATTTACGAACAGGCTGGCCCATTTTGCTAATCATGTCGTTGTAGGACCATGCAACAACTTGTTTGTAGTTATCAAACAGTGAATCTGGTTTTAAATTAATGTCACTGAAATCATTCCATTTGTCAGGGTAGCCCACTTTTACGGTGAACTGTTCCAGTTTTTTCAGGGCTTCTTGGCGTGTGCTATCATCCATCCAATCGTTGTCTTTTAAACGTGAATTAAATGTGCCTCTGACATAGCTCACTAAATCTTGAATTTTTTCTTTGGATTGCGGGTCGAAATATTTTTCAACATAGATTTGCCCTAATGCTTCGCCCTGAAGGGAGTTTACTGTTTGTAACGCACGTTCTTGGCGGGTACGTTGTTTCTCGACACCGTTGAGTTTTTTCGAATAAAAATCAAAGTTGGCATCAGAAATAGCTTTATTTAAATAGCGTGCATGATCGCTAATATATTGGAACGTTAAATAATCTTTTAAGGTTGAAACAGGTGTTTGCGCGAAAATTTTTGCGGTTTGTTCAACGGCGCTGTCTGTTTCTACTACCACTTTTTCAAGCTGCTTATCGGTGAGTTTGTAGCGGCTGATAAAACTGCTCCAATCAAAGCCTTTGGTATGATTTTTCATTTCAGCTAATGACATAGCATGGTAGTTTTTGATGGTGTCACGGCGCGCTTCAGGACTCCAATGTACGGTTGCAATGGCTTTTTCTAAATCGAATATTTTTTGCGCTTTTTGTTCAACGTCTTTTTCACCCGCCAGTTTCAGCATCGTTGCGATATAAGCGATATAACTTTTTCGTATATCTTGCATTTGTGGGGTGTCATCGAGGTAATAAGTCCGATTAGGTAATCCTAAACCCCCTTGGCCAATATACAACACATACGTTTCAGGGGATTTTGCATCTAAATCTACCCAATAAGAAATCAATGAATTGAAATCTGGGTTAGTCATTAGCTGACTGATATCCTGATGGTTTTTTGCTTTTGCAATCTCGGCTAAATCCTGTTTGATAGGTGAAAGTCCAGCCTTTTCGATGGCGTCTTCATTGAGAAAACTTTGGTACAAATGACGAATATTGCGTTGATTATGGTTTAGTTCGCTTTCTGGTTTTTTCTGTAGTTCATCAATGATAGCTTGGGTCTGTTTTTCGGTATTTAAATACAAATCAACAAAAGAGTTAATGCGGGGCATACCCGTTGGGATTTTTGCCTTGCTTATCCAATCCTCATTCACGTAGCGGTAGAAATCATTACCAGGGTTAATTGTGTCGGATAAAACAATTTTCTGTTGTCCGTAAGTCACTTCCTTTGCAAGTAGTTGAGGTGCAAAGGAAACCGTTGACATACCAATAAGCAGTGCCAAAATATTTATACGCATGTAAAAACCTCTCTTCGTTGAGAATCTATAACTCCACTTTTTCAAGCTTATACTGAAGTGGAAATCCTTCAAATTACGTTTTATTCATTGAAACATATCACGAATTAAAGATAACCCGTCTTTGCAATACATTACGACGTTGAGGCAGGAAAAATTCACCTTAGATGAAATTTTGTCATCATACTGTTTATTCTCGTTAGAATAATGTTATATTGGTTATATCGATTCAATTGTATATAATTTTTAGTTATAACTAATGTTTTTTAGCTATAGCGACTCTATCGTGATCCAGTAAGGGGTAGGCAGAAATATGAAATTGCAGCAATTACGTTATATTGTTGAAGTTGTTAATCATGACTTAAATGTCTCCTCTACGGCGGAGGGGCTTTTTACTTCGCAACCAGGTATTAGTAAGCAAGTGCGGATGCTAGAAGATGAGCTAGGCATTCAGATTTTTGCTCGCAGCGGTAAACACTTAACGCATGTCACCCCTGCGGGAGAAGAGGTCGTTCGTATTTCAAGGGAAGTGTTGTCGAAGATTGAAGCAATACGTTCAGTTGCGGGGGAGCATACCTACCCAGATCGCGGTACGTTAAATATAGCAACGACCCACACGCAAGCGCGTTATGCATTACCGCCGGTTATTAAAGGCTTTATTGAACGCTACCCACATGTGTCTTTGCATATGCAGCAAGGCACACCAACCCAAATAGCGGAAGAGGTATGCAAGGGGAACAGTGATTTTGCAATCGCCACGGAGGCACTCCATCTGTATAGCGACTTAATTATGCTGCCTTGCTACCATTGGAACCGTTGTGTGGTGGTGCAAAAAGACCATCCGTTGGCGACGAAAAAGAATGTGACCATTGAAGATATTGCGGAATACCAAATTGTGACATACACCCATGGCTTTACTGGGCGTTCAGAACTGGATGTCGCTTTTCAAAAAATAGGCCTAGAGCCGAAGATCATTTTTACAGCAACAGATGCAGATGTGATTAAAACTTACGTCAGGCTGGGATTGGGTATTGGTATTATCGCCAGTATGGCGGTTGATGCGGTAAATGATTCTGACCTTGTTGTCATTGATATGCGTGATAAGTTCAGCTATAGCACCACGAAAATTGGCTTTAAACGCACCAGTTTCTTGCGTAGCTATATGTATGATTTCTTATGGCGTTTTGCCCCACATTTAACGCGTGATGTGGTGGATAAGGCGATTGCCATTCGCAACAATGATGAAATTGAAGCTTTCTTTAAAGATATTCAGTTACCGATTATTTGATTTTTGTATTATTGCCTGCCCATCTAATGGTAGCCACATGATGAACAGTGGCTACCATTAATCATCTATTAACCGCAATGCGGATAAAACTGTGTGCTTAAAAAATAAGTCATCAGTTAGGCGTTAACCATTGCGATGCAAAATACATGTGATAATGATACGGTGCTTACACGTTCATCATTGAATTTACGAATTAAATTAGAAGATAAAATTCTGATTGACCGAGCTGCTAACGCTGCTGGGAAAAATCGTACTGAGTTTGTACTCGAAGCGGCTCGTCGTGCTGCGGAAGAAACATTAGCCGATCTCCGTGTGATTAATGTGAGCCCTGAGGTTTATCAGGAGTTTGTTGCTCAATTAGATGCCCCGCCGAGCAATAATGAGGCGCTCAGAAAAACCATGATGTCCAAATCTCCGTGGGAGAAATGACATTGAACCTGACAGCTCCTGAGCCCCTCAATTTAAACCACCGTCTGGATGTATTCTCTTCGGGTGAAGAAACGTTGGATCATTGGTTAAAAAACCGCGCGATGGGAAATCAGAAAACGAGTGCATCCCGCACTTTTGTCACTGCATCTGATAATACGGTGATGGGGGATTATGCACTTTCTACAGGCATTATAACTACCAACCAAGCGGTGGGTAAATTTCGGCAAAATATGCCAACAGATATTCCTGTTGTTTTACTTAGCCGCCTAGCAGTGGATGCAAACGTGAAAGGATTCGGTGTTGGCAGGGCGCTTGTAAAGGATGCGGCGCTGAGAGTTATCCAAGCATCAGGGCTTGTCGGTATTCGGAGAATGGTTGTTCATGCGCTTTCAGTTGATGCTAAACGGTTTTATGAACACGTTGGGTTTGTATCTTCACCTCTAGACTCAATGATGCTAATGGTCACTTTAGCTGATCTTCAGCTCGCAATCGGCGCCTATCCAAACTGAAAATAACCGTCATCCCCCAAACTTTTTACCGTCATTTACGCTTATACTTTCCATTCTTATCTCAAATTTCCTATGATAAATAGGTCTAAACTGCAAATTTGGCACAAAATCTATAAATCAAATTTATAAAGCAACTATGATTACAATTGGTTAACAAAAAATAATGGTGGTAAATAAACATTATTGCCATAGCCATAAAAACCAAGGAGGAGTTATGTCGTTGAGTCTAAAAACAACGAGTGCCTCAACACTCGCTGTCGGAAACAAGCAGTATAATTACTTCAGTTTGGCGCTTGCCGAGAAAAAAATCGGCGATGGTTCAAAGCTGCCCAAATCCCTCAAAGTGTTACTCGAAAACCTATTACGCCATATCGATGGCACTTCTGTTGTTGAACAAGACTTACAAGCCATTATTGATTGGCAAAAAAACGCTCATGCAGATAGGGAAATTGCCTATCGTCCCGCTCGTGTACTGATGCAAGATTTTACTGGCGTCCCTGCGGTTGTTGACCTTGCAGCAATGCGTGAAGCGGTGAAATCGTTAGGGGGAAATGTCAATCAGGTCAACCCATTATCACCTGTTGATCTGGTGATTGACCACTCGGTGATGGTGGATGAATTTGCCACACAATCTGCGTTTGGTGAAAACGTAGAAATTGAAATGGAACGTAACCACGAACGCTATTTATTCCTGCGTTGGGGGCAAAAAGCGTTTAACCGTTTCCAAGTTGTGCCACCGGGCACTGGGATTTGCCACCAGGTTAACTTAGAGTACCTTGGAAAAGCGGTTTGGCATGAGGAAATCGATGGGAAGCTATACGCTTATCCAGATACGCTAGTGGGTACCGATTCTCACACAACCATGATCAATGGGCTTGGTGTGCTGGGTTGGGGAGTGGGTGGTATAGAGGCTGAAGCAGCGATGTTAGGTCAGCCTGTTTCGATGCTTATCCCCGATGTGGTTGGGTTTAAGTTAACAGGCAAATTATCGGAAGGTATTACGGCAACTGACCTTGTATTAACCGTCACACAAATGCTGCGTAAACACGGCGTGGTCGGTAAGTTTGTGGAATTCTACGGTGATGGTTTGGCGGATTTACCCTTAGCTGACCGTGCCACCATCGCCAATATGTCACCTGAATATGGTGCAACATGTGGGTTCTTCCCCATCGATGATATTACGTTGTCCTATATGCGACTAACAGGACGTAGCGACGATGAAGTGGCGCTGGTGGAAGCGTATAGTAAAGAGCAGGGCTTATGGCGTCACGCAGGTGATGAACCTATCTTTACCAGTACCCTTGAATTAGATATGTCGACGGTTGAATCTAGCTTAGCTGGGCCAAAACGTCCACAGGATAGAGTGGAGCTGAGTCAAGTACCAAAAGCGTTCCGAGGTGCAGTTGAACTCGAAGTGAATAAACAAGATAAAAATGCACACCCAGAAGTGAAATATCAAAATCAAACCTTTGAACTCACTGATGGCGCAGTCGTGATTGCGGCGATTACATCTTGTACCAATACTTCAAATCCGAGTGTTTTGATGGCGGCGGGGCTGTTAGCGAAAAAAGCGGTTGAAAAAGGGCTGTCTCGTCAACCTTGGGTTAAATCATC
The DNA here is from genome assembly GCF_028479625.1 of Providencia sp. PROV197. Classification (NCBI taxonomy): domain Bacteria; kingdom Pseudomonadati; phylum Pseudomonadota; class Gammaproteobacteria; order Enterobacterales; family Morganellaceae; genus Providencia; species Providencia sp. PROV197. Next base: position 13,577 of record NZ_JAMPNZ010000035.1, on the reverse strand, counting down.
CCTTGCACCAGGTTCCAAAGTGGTCACGGACTACCTTGCGGTAGCGGGCTTAACACCTTATTTAGATAAATTGGGATTCAATCTTGTTGGGTATGGATGTACCACCTGTATCGGTAACTCAGGTCCATTACCGGAACCAATTGAAGCGGCGATTAAACAAACCGATTTAACCGTTGGTGCAGTGCTTTCGGGGAACCGAAATTTTGAAGGGCGGATCCATCCTCTGGTGAAAACTAACTGGTTGGCATCTCCGCCGTTAGTTGTGGCCTATGCCCTTGCAGGAAATATGAATATTAACTTGAAAAATGAACCGCTTGGTGTAGATAAACACGGTAATGACGTTTATCTAAAAGATATTTGGCCAAGCAGTGCTGAAATAGCCCAAGCTGTGCAACAAGTTAAAACAGAGATGTTCCGCAAAGAATATAATGCCGTATTTGAAGGTGACGATGCGTGGCGTGCTCTCGAAGTTGAAAGCTCATCAACTTATCATTGGCAGGCGGACTCAACGTACATTCGCCATCCACCATTCTTTGAAGGCATGCAAGCCCAGCCTGCGCCAGTTAAAGATATTCACGGCGCCAATATTTTGGCTATCCTTGGCGATTCAGTCACTACTGACCATATTTCTCCTGCAGGGAATATTAAGAAAGACAGTCCAGCAGGGCGCTACCTTCAAGAGCATGGTGTTGCTGTTGCAGACTTTAACTCTTATGGCTCACGACGAGGTAACCATGAAGTGATGATGCGCGGCACCTTTGCGAATATTCGTATTCGTAATGAAATGGTACCAGGTGTTGAAGGTGGTTATACCTTACATATTCCAACGGGGCAGCAAATGGCTATCTATGATGCAGCAATGTTGTATCAGCAAGAAAAACGCCCATTGGCGATTATTGCAGGTAAGGAATATGGTTCAGGTTCGAGTCGTGACTGGGCTGCAAAAGGAACTAATTTGTTAGGCGTTCGCGTGGTGATTGCAGAGTCTTATGAGCGTATTCATCGTTCAAATTTAATCGGTATGGGGGTTGTACCTCTGGAGTTTAAAGATGGTATGTCCCGCAAAACCCTTGGACTAAAAGGAGACGAACGCATTGACGTTGTTGGTCTGCAATCCCTGACACCAGGGCAAGACCTGAAGGTGAATATTACTCTGGGTAATGGTGAGGTCAAGGAGATCACTACCCGTTGTCGTATTGATACGGGTACTGAAATGGAGTATTACCGCCATGGCGGTATCTTGCATTATGTCATTCGACAAATGCTTCATTAACACAGGTTAACTAAAAACGTCTGTTTGGTTAATCCAGCAGACGTTTTTTTATTCCTATCTTATTTCTTAATCTTGTTTTTTCTCAATATTTTCGATGTGGATCTACGTTATGGTGTTAGGTAGATGGTTAAATATAGGGGAGAAAACCATTCTTAATTCAGTGAGTACTGAATTAAGTTCGCCATAAATCAGTTTCTTTGTTTGAATTAGTATCCATGTAATGGATTCGGGCTCGCTAAATTTATCGAAAACAACGTAAAGGAAATATATATGGCAGATATCAATGAAACCGATTTCTATAAAGGGGCATTGTGGGCAGCAGATATCTTATTAACAACTTCTCATTTTGATGGGTCGAATGAAGAGGTTCGCGATATTTTAGAACATATTCCTAATTTGTATTCTATTGTGATGAGAACACCTGAAACGGAAGTTCACGACTTACGTCTCTATGCGGACAAAGAATTCCCACTTGGCTTAAATGCAGATTACACTGCAATTACTATCGCACCATTAAAAGAGTATTTTGATATTGTGCCTATGCCGGATCAAAACCCGGAGAGTATTACTTTTGAGGTGGAATTTTGGGGCGTTGTTGCCAAGACAACTGCAGGTAAAGACGATTTATTGATAGCGGGCTTACCTTCGGTAGAAGTTGCTCAGCATTATGCAAAAACATTAACGCATCAGCTTGAAATTCAGCGTGGCAAATAACCGATTGATTTATTTTTAATCTGTTTTGGCTTGCTTTTTAATCTAAAATGCCAAAAAACCGCAGTACTGTGTTTATATCCAGTATTGCGGTTTTTTTTATAAGCTAAAAATTATAAAGCCTTACTTTCAGCCAGTTGTAGGGCAAAGTAAGTGAAGATAAGGTCAGCACCTGCGCGTTTAATTGAACCTAATGTTTCCAGTGCCACACGTGTTTCATCAATCGCACCCGCTTGTGCTGCAAATTTGATTTGCGCATATTCGCCACTAACTTGATACGCACCAATCGGTAATTGTGTGTGTTCACGTAAATCACGAATGATATCAAGATAAGCCCCAGCGGGTTTGATCATCAGCGCATCTGCACCTTCGCGCTCATCAATCAGCGATTCATGTAGCGCTTCGCGGCGGTTCATTGGGTTCATTTGGTAGGTTTTTCTATCACCTTTTAAACATGAGCCAGCTGCATCACGGAATGGGCCATATAATGCGGATGCAAATTTTGTGGAATAGGACATAATGGCCGTATCTGTAAAACCTGCTTCATCCAGTGCACGGCGGATCGCCGCAACTTGTCCATCCATTGCAGCGGAAGGGGCGATAAAGTCTGCACCTGCTCGGGCAGCAGCAACTGCCTGCAGACCTAAATTGTGAATAGTGGCATCATTATCAACAACATGGTCATGCATCACCCCGCAGTGACCATGGGAAGTATATTCACAAAAACAAGTATCTGACATCACAATCATTTCAGGAACTGTGTCTTTACAGATACGGGACATACGAGCGACTAAGCCATTTTCCTGCCATGCATCACTACCATTATCATCAAGGTGGTGGGAAACGCCAAATGTCATGACTGACTTAATGCCTGCATTTGCGATGCGTTCAATTTCATACGCTAAGCGTTTTTCAGGAATACGCATAACACCAGGCATGCTATTGATCGGCATATAATCGTCGAGTTCTTCTTCAACGAAAATAGGTAAACAAAGGTCATTAATCGATAGATGGGTTTCTTGGAATAAAGTGCGGAGTTTTTCAGTTTTACGCAGTCTTCTCATGCGTTGAATAGAATGCAGGTTGTTCACAATATCTCCTTGTAGTTTGATGAATAAGCAAAAGATAAAGGTCATTCATCAAAGTCATAATATTGAGAACAGTATAAACCTTATAGAAAGAAAGTGAATATAACCATCAAGAAATGGCACACATTGAGAGGATAATTGAGAGAAAAGGGAAGAACGTAGAAACTCTCCCCTTATTGTGTAGCTTACTGGTGTTTAAACAGCATATGACCCATCTTTTGTGCTTTAACATCCAAATAATGTTCATTACTTGGATTACGCCCAACGATCAAAGGCACACGTTCAACCACATTTATACCCGCTTCACGCATGATATCGATTTTTTTCGGGTTATTCGTTAGCAAACGAACTTCGTTGATCCCCAGTAATTTGTACATATCTGAGCAGAGGGTAAAATCACGTTCATCGGCTTTAAAACCCAGTTTTAAATTTGCCTCGACAGTGTCTAAACCTTGGTCTTGTAGCGCATATGCACGGATTTTATTGAGCAAGCCAATATTACGGCCTTCTTGGCGATGGTAAAGTAACACCCCGCGGCCTTCTTTACTAATCTGAGAAAGCGCGGCTTCTAATTGGAAACCACAATCGCAACGTAAGCTAAATAGCGCATCACCCGTTAAACATTCAGAGTGAATACGGCTAAGAACGGGGGTATCCCCAGAGATGTCGCCAAAGATTAACGCGACATGGTCATGGCCCGTTGCAATTTCTTCAAAACCTACCATCAGAAATTCACCGAACGGTGTTGGGAGTTTTGCTTGAGCAACACGTTTTAGCTGCATATTTTCATTCATTAGTTAAAGTAACTCTTGCTTAATGTAATAACGTAAATCGATATAAGGTACATGAGTATAATATATCGAAGCTATATGACGTTTTGCATATAGAGGCTGGTAATCTTTGCACACAACCAACACTGTATTACTATAACAGAGTTAATCGAGAGTGAATGGAATATTTCTTCATAAGGTGGATTAATATTTATGGAATGCATTAAATGAGAAAAACTATTTTCGTCGTTAGCCTGTTTGCTATTTTATTAGCATTACCACCCATGATAATGCTAATTTCGGGGTGGCAATGGACGCCAGAAAATCAATTTAAATCAATGAAATGGCTGTTATGGCTGACCGATACAGCAGGTGCACCATACAGTATTATTACGTCATTAGCACTTATGGGGATAATCATATTCAGACTACGTGCAGAAAAAAGTATGGTCTTGAAGATTGTGATTATTGTTGCTAGCGCTTTGTTACTGCAACAAGGTACCAAAACATTACTTAAAAACCATTTTCAAGAGCCTCGACCTTATGTGGTTTGGCTCGAAGAGCAATATGATGTGACGCATTCGGATTTTTATGAATTAACACGAGCCGCTCGAGCCAAGTTGATTAAAACGGTCGTTAAACAACATGATGATATTGCTAAGTGGCAAAGAAAGCATTGGCAAGCAGAAACAGGGTACTCATTTCCATCAGGACATATGTTATTTGCTGCTGGCTGGGCACTCTTGTTTATCGCCTTTTTTTGGCAAAGAGGCTACTATGGCTTTTCGATTGGCCTAGCACTCTGGGCAGAGGGGATCGCATTTAGCCGCATGTTATTAGGTATGCATTGGCCAATTGATGTCATTACGTCAGTATTTATCAGTGCCATTTTTGCCATTTTGGCTTACGGTGTATTTCTGTTTCTTAAGCGGAAAAAAAAGTCGGTTAATCTTTCGTCAAGAGAGTGATTGTTGCGACAAACTCTGTGAATTTTCGAATTTGTATAAAATAAATTGCTTTGTCTGGATGCGCGGGAAATGCTACCTTATCAGGTAGATATTATTGAATGGATAAGAACTGATAACGGGAACAAATGTGAAATACTTTCTGATTTTATTACTGGCGGTCGCATTTTTTATTATCTCGATTACGCTAGGTTCAAGCAATGATCAGGTTATTACATTTAACTACCTGATTGCAAAAGGGGATTTTTCTTTATCAACCCTTCTTGCATCACTTTTTGGTGTCGGTTTTGTGCTGGGATGGCTGGTGTGTGCGGCATTTTATTTACGTACAATCGTTAGCCTGAAAAACGCACGTCGTAAAATTAGACGTTTAGAATCACAATTAGGTGCTGGAGAAAGTAATATTTCTGACTCAACCTCATTAGTGACGACTCAGAACAAGGAATAATCCTGTATGTTCGAGTTGCTGTTTCTGTTGCTTCCTGTGGCTGCCGCTTATGGTTGGTATATGGGGCGCAGAAGTGCTCAACAAGATAAACAACTACATGCTAACCGCTTGTCCCGTGATTATGTGACAGGCGTGAACTTTCTTTTGTCAAATCAGCAAGATAAAGCGGTTGATTTGTTTCTAGATATGCTTAAGAATTATGATAGCTCTGCATTTGAAGCACATTTAACCTTAGGGAATTTATTTCGTTCTCGAGGTGAAGTTGAACGTGCTATCCGCATTCACCAATCGCTGGTGGAAAGTGCTTCGTTATCCTTCGAACAACGCCTCCTTGCAACCCAACAACTTGGCCGTGATTACATGACCGCTGGGGTGTATGATCGCGCCGAAAATATGTTCCAGCAACTCACTGATGAAGTGGATTTCAAGCAAAGTGCTTTACAATCTTTATTAAATATTTACCAGTTAACCAGTGAATGGTCGAAAGCTATCGATGTTGCAGGTAAACTGGTTAAATTAGGCCATAACGAATTACGCGAGCAAATTGCACATTTTTACTGTGAGCTTGCGGTACAACAATTGGCGAGTGATGATCTTGATGATGCACAAGCCTTATTAAATAAAGCAGAACAAGCCGATAAAAACTGTGCGCGCGTTTCGATTATGAAAGGGCGTATTTTTATTGAGCAAGGCGTTTATGAAAAGGCCATTCATGTTTTAAAGCAAGTATATGATCAAGATAGAGAGTTGGTTACTGAAACGCTGCCACTGCTCCATGATTGCTATCAACGCACCGGTCAATTGGATGAATGGGAAGATTACTTGCGTCAATGTGTAGCGGGTAATTCAGGTGCAATTGCAGAGCTGTATCTCGCCGATATTATTGTTGAAAAGCAAAATCATGAAGCTGCTGCAAATTATATTAATGACCAAATTCAACGTCACCCAACCATGCGACTGTTTTATCGTTTAATGGATTACCACCTTGAAGAAGCCGAAGAAGGCCGTGCAAAAGAAAGTTTGATTTTGCTAAGAAAAATGGTGGGCGAACAAATCCGAACAAAGCCTGATTACCGTTGCCATAAATGTGGCTTTACTTCTCGTTCATTATATTGGCACTGCCCATCTTGTCGTTCTTGGGATACGATTAAACCCATTCGTGGGTTAGATGGCCAGTGACAACGTCACTTTTTAACCTCATAACAACTCATTAAAGGCTATGAAATGATTTCCTCAACTGAGAACCAGACACTCTCGCCAATCATTGTGGCACTTGACTATGAAGATGCTAATGCTGCACTGGCGTTTGTTGACCGCATTGACCCGCGTGATTGCCGTCTTAAAGTAGGCAAAGAAATGTTCACGTTCAATGGTCCTCAATTTGTCAAATCACTCCATGATCGCGGCTTTGATGTTTTCCTTGATTTAAAATTTCATGATATTCCAAATACGGTTGCTCGTGCCGTCGCCGCTTCTGCTGAAATGGGCGTCTGGATGGTCAATGTGCATGCGGGCGGTGGGGCTCGAATGATGGAAGCGGCTCGTCAATCACTCGAAGTTTATGGTAAAGATGCGCCTTTATTAACGGCAGTAACTGTTTTGACCAGTATGGATGAGACAGATCTAGTGGGCGTGGGGATCCAAGACTCTCCTGCGGTTCATGCAGAACGTCTTGCATTGCTGACCAAACAGTGTGGTCTTGATGGCGTTGTCTGTTCTGCCCATGAAGCAAAACGCTTAAAAAGTTTATGTGGCAAAGATTTTAAATTAGTCACACCAGGTATTCGCCCAGAAGGTAGTGATGTTGGCGATCAACGCCGTATCATGACACCACAAGATGCTGTCAAAGCAGGGGTTGACTATATGGTGATTGGACGCCCGATCACGCGTAGTGAAAACCCAACGTTAACATTACAGCAAATTAACCAATCTATTAAAGGTCTCTCATGAGTGATTCAAACAGCCGTCTAGTATATAGCACAGACGTTGGGCGTATTGATGAAGAAAAACCGAAGGTAGAAAGGCCAAAAGGTGATGGCATCGTTAGAATTCGCCGTGAAACATCAGGTCGTAAAGGAAAAGGGGTTTGTGTCGTGACGGGCCTTGATCTTGATGATGTTGAGCTCATAAAACTTGCCGCTGAACTGAAAAAGAAATGTGGTTGCGGCGGTGCAGTAAAGGATGGAAATATTGAAATTCAAGGGGATAAGCGAGATGTGATTAAGCAACTCCTTGAAGCAAAAGGCATGCAGGTAAAATTAGCTGGTGGCTGATTAAAATGATTAAAGAAAAACGGTGGTTGCAGGTGTAATCACCGTTTTTTATGGTTTAAATTGCTGCGAGTTCTTTGAATAATTCAGGGTTTCTTTTTATTGCCACTAATACTTTAGCCGCTAACCCTGTTGGGTTAGGTCGTTTGAGTTCCCAGCTTTTAATGGTATCAACGCTAGTTCCTAATGCATTAGCTAATTCGCTTTGTGAAACATTGAGTTAGCGTTAGAACACTGAAAATAAAATAGCGCCAAATGGATGGCGCTATTTAGAGAATAGGGGCATAGCTTATTGTCGGTTATTTGCCAATTTGGTGGCCAATGATCCCGCCAACGGCGGCACCGCCTACCGTACCAAGTGAACTACCCCCAGTAAGCACTGCACCACCGACGGCACCGACACCAGCACCAATGGCAGTATTTTTATCGCGCTTAGACATGTTGGAACAGGCACTCACGCTAATAGCGACGGTTGCGATAACCATAAATGATAAAATGCGTTTGCTGACAGTATTCATTTTTTAATCCTTAACACGTATTAAACAAATCATAAATTAGCATGATAGGTAAATTTACGAATAAGAATAATCAGGAAAAAATAGCGAATAGCATATAAATTTTAACGTAAAATGCGAATTAATCACTACTGATTAGGTTGCGAACGAATAAAAGACCATAAGCATTAACTTATGGTCTTTTAAAGATAGCACAGAAAGTATTATTCTGCAGGGCGAGCAACGATATTACGTGTTTCCATACGAACTTCCGCAATGGTGACATTAATAATATCATTGAGTTGATATGCTTTTTCGCCTTTAACCAGAACGCTGCCAGTTTCTTGGCTACACTGAATTTCATCACGAACACTGTGAATAAATGGTGCAGGAACAAATGCCACCGCGCCATTATCCACGAGACGTACACGTACACCACCACGGGTAATATCAATAATTTCTGCGGGGAATTTAGTGTCAGTGCCTTCAAACGGTTTTAAGTAACGTGAATAGAGCCAATCACCCACATCGCGTTCCGCCATACGGTTTGCACGGCGACGTTCTGCCAATTTAATGGAAAGCTCTTCAGTGGGTTTATCCGTTGAAGGCTTGCCCGCAATAATGGACTTTAATAACCGATGGTTAACGATATCGGTGTATTTACGAATGGGGGATGTCCATGTTGCGTAAGCGTCAAAACCAAGGCCGAAGTGAGGGCCGGGATCAGCTTTAACTTCGGCAAAAGTTTGGTAGCGACGAATTCGGCTATCTAAGAACTGGGTAGGTTCGGCATCAAGCTTACGACGTAATTGACGGAAACCTTCCAGAGACAATAATGATTCTGCGGTGGTTTCAATACCATTGTCTTTTAAGGTTTGAACAACCTGGTCAATTTGCAATGGCTCAAAGCCCATATGCACATTGAAAACGCCGAAGCCGAGTTTTTCTTTTAACACGCTGGCTGCACAAAGGTTAGAGGTGATCATTGCCTCTTCAACAATGCGGTTAGAACTGCGGCGGCTTTCTGATACAATATCAACGACATTACCTTTATCATCAAGCACAAAGCGGTAATCAGGGCGGTCTTTAAAGACTAATGCATGAGTTTCACGCCAATGTAAGCGTTTATCAGCCATTTCTTTTAACAGCAATATTTGTTGTTTGTCTATGTCATTGGCGGGTTGCCAATTTCCAGTTTCTTCAAGCCAATCAGAAACTTCGTCATACACTAATTTGGTTTTTGATTCGACCCAAGCACTGAAAAACTCAATGTGACTATCAAGGCTGCCATCTGCAAGAATTTGCGCCACACATACTAAAGCAGGGCGACGTTCATTTGGGCGCAAGGAGCATAAATCATCTGACAATTGACGCGGTAACATTGGGATATTGAAACCAGGTAAATAGTTAGTATAAGAACGTGCAAGGGCCAGTTTATCTAATTCACTGCCTTCGCGGATATAGCTGGTTGGGTCAGCGATAGCGATGAATAATTTGAGATTGCCTTCAGCGGTTTTCTCAACATACAGCGCATCATCCATATCTTCAGTACTAGCGCTATCGATGGTCACAAAATGTAAGTCAGTTAAATCAACGCGTTCAATGCCTTGATCATCACGCTCGCTTTCCACCATTTGAGGTTCATCACGGTCTAATTGGTGACGGCGTAACGTTACCCACCATGGTGCAAAGTGGTCATCGCCTTCAGTGATGTATTCTGTAATATCTGCGTAAAAGTTTTTATCGCCTTTTAAGGGATGACGGCGCATTTGAGCGACGACCCAATCATCTTGCTTAAATTCATGGGTAATACCATTCACAGGACGACATAAAATCATGTCTTTGAGTAACGGGTGATCGGGGATAACAAATAAGCGATTGTCGTTTTCTTTTTTCTGAATTTTACCGACAAATCTCTCTAAAAAAGGCTCGACAAGTTCTTCTGGCTCAGCAAACTCACGGTCTTTATCCGTATGTACTGCGGCGATGACACGGTCACCGTGCATCACTTTTTTCATCTGAGGAGGCGGAATGAAATAGCTTTTTTGGCCATCAACTTCTAAAAAGCCAAAACCTTTTTCAGTGCTTTTTACCAACCCTTCAACACGAGGTGTTTGGGCATGTAATGTCTGTTTAAGTTGTGCGAGCAGTGGGTTGTCTTGAAACATACTTACCGTTTTATTAAGTTTGAATTTGGCTCTATTGTTACGTAAGACAAAGTCCTAGAGCAAGGAAAAAATGCGTTGTGCTTATGATTAGCACGATGACCTATCTTTTTCGTCATCAAAAGCACGATATATAGTTAATCCTCTGGGTAGACTTTGTCTTTAAATTCACAGAGGTCTTCGATGATGCACGAACCACAACGGGGTTTGCGCGCAATACAAGTATAACGCCCATGTAGAATAAACCAGTGATGGCAATCGACCTTAAATTCAGCTGGGACGACTTTCAGTAACTTTTCTTCAACAGCGACAACGTCTTTACCTGGGGCAAAGTTGGTACGATTACATACGCGAAATATATGAGTATCGACGGCAATGGTTGGCCAACCGAAGGCTGTATTAAGAACGACATTGGCTGTTTTACGGCCAACGCCTGGAAGCGCTTCAAGGGCCTCACGGTTTTCGGGAACTTGGCTATTGTGCTTTTCAATCAGTATTTTGCAGGTTTTATAAACACTTTCTGCTTTAGTATTAAATAAGCCAATAGTTTTGATATATTCTTTAATACCATCAACACCCAGCGCCATAATTGTTTCAGGTGTGTTTGCTACGGGATAAAGCTTTGCCGTGGCTTTATTAACGCTGACATCAGTCGCTTGAGCGGAGAGTAACACAGAGATTAATAGCTCAAACGGGGAGCTAAACTCTAGCTCCGTCGTTGGGTGGGGATTGTTGTCCCGTAAGCGAGTTAAAATTTCAATACGTTTTGATTTATTCATTGCTCACATTAATTTGTTTATTAAGAAAGATGACCGCCGCAACCTTGTTGTTTTTCATATTCGCGTACTGACTGATGGTCAGCTTGCAAAGCCGCTCTTTTTTTCATTTTTTCATCAATTAAATATTTTGCAGCTAACAATAGGGCAAGGCCAATAAAGGCACCTGGTGGTAGCATAGCGAGTAAAAATGGAGAATCAAGGTGAATAACTTCAATGCGTAATGAAGTAGCCCATGAGCCTAACAGTAAATCAGCGCCATCAAATAAGGTACCGTTACCTAAAATTTCACGAATTGACCCCAAAACAAACAATGTCGCCGTTGCCCCTAAGCCCATCGCTAAGCCATCTAATGCTGATAACGAAACGGGGTTGCGAGATGCGTAGGCTTCTGCACGGCCAATGACGATACAGTTCGTCACAATCAACGGAATAAAAATCCCGAGCGATTCATATAAACCAAAAGCATAGGCGTTGATTAGCATTTGTACCGCACTCACAACCGATGCAATGATCATCACATAAATTGGGATACGAATTTCAGATGGCACCCAACGGCGCAGGGCAGAAACAGCTACGTTAGTGCATATCAGCACAAGTGTTGTTGCAAGGCCAAGCCCGAGAGCATTCGTTGCTGTAGAAGAAACAGCCAATAGCGGGCAAAGCCCTAAAAGCTGGACTAATGCAGAGTTATTTTTCCATAACCCTTGGACTAATAAATCTTTAGATTCACTCATTATTCTTCCCCACAATTTGGGTAAGTTGCTAATTCTTGCGGAATAGTTTGCATAAAGACCGCAGTTCGTTTGGTGGCATTGACCACCGCTCTTGGTGTGATGGTGGCGCCAGTGAATTGGTCAAACTCGCCACCATCTTTTTTTACAGCCCATTTGGGGTCATTTGGCGATTCGATTTTCTTCCCGCTTAAATGGGTGATCCAATCTGAAATACGCGTTTCAATTTTATCACCAAGCCCAGGTGTTTCATGGTGTTCGGTCACACGAACACCTAAAACAGTGCCGTTAAAATCAGCGCCTACCAACAAGTGGATAGCCCCTGAGTAACCATCTAATGCCGTGGTTTCTAACGCCGCAGCAACGGGTTCACCATTTTTACGGGCTATATATAAACGCCGTGGCTGTTTATTACCTAATATAGCCTCATTGGTGACTAGATAACATTCTTTAGTTAAATCATTATTATAGAGGTCACTGGGGATGACTTGGTCGAGCAATTTTTTCTGCACAATGGCGGCTTGCTCTGCAATAATGTCTTTCGTCAAAGTATAGACCGCTGCACTCAATGCCGTGGTTCCTGCGGCAAATATGGCAAGGATAGTTCCGTGACGTCGCATTGTATTTAACATGTTGGCTCCTTATTTATGTCCATATGCACGCGGTTGAGTGTAATAATCAATTAACGGCACGGTGATGTTTGCCAATAATACAGCGAAGGCAACGGCATCAGGGTATCCGCCATAAACACGGATCACCCACACTAAGAAACCAATAATCATTCCAAAAATAATTCGCCCTTTTGGTGTTGTTGAAGCGGTAACAGGGTCGGTTGCGATAAAAAACGCACCCAACATGGTGGCACCTGACAGTAAATGAACCAATGGCGGTGCATAACGGCTATCATCAATCAGGTAGCTGATTATGGAGAAAACAGCTAAGGTTCCTAAGAATGACAACGGAATATGCCAGCTAATAATACGGCGGTTAATCATAATTAAACCACCAATAAGATAAGCAATATTTACCCACTGCCAGCCAATCCCAGCTAATGAGCCTTGTAAAATAGGTTGTTGTAATACGTCAGAAATAGAGTGTGTTAGTAAGCCTGTTTTAAAGCTATCCAGCGGTGTCGCTTGACTCATACCATCTATGCCCGTTCGTAACTGATCAAGCGTCACTCCCGAAGAAGTCTGCCCACTGAAGATCACTGACAAGCTATCAATGGCAGAGATATGCATGTTTTGCAATTCTTGTGGTGGCAGCCAGTTGGTCATATGTACAGGGAAGGATATTAATAATACAACATAACCAACCATTGCTGGGTTGAATGGATTTTGCCCTAATCCACCATAACATTGTTTGGCAATGGTAATGGCAAAGAATGTCCCTAATACAATCAACCACCAAGGTGATAACGGGGGTAAGCTGATCCCGAGTAATAGGGCAGTGACAATGGCAGAATTATCTTTAAGCACAGGAACAACAGGCTGCTTGCGTAAGCGTATGGAAACAGCTTCAGTTACAACCGCTGTGAGTATCGCTAAAACAATTTGATAGAGCGTACCTATACCAAAAAAGTAAATTTGTGCTGCTATTCCTGGAATGGCAGCGAGAAGCACCCAAAACATCACTAAGCTGGTGCTTTGGTTATTATGAGTAAATGGTGCGCTTGCAATTTTTAGTCGGCGATTTTTCGCATCAATTGGCCTAAATTTCATTTCGTTATCACTTACTCTGTTATCGTTTGTTCATTGTGCTTTTCAGCTTGTTTTGCTTTAACGCGGGCAATCGCAGCAGCAACCGCAATTTTCCTAGGGTCGGTCTCTTCATCTATGGGTGGCTCAGCTGCAGGCGATAACTCATCAATTGTTGCTTGTTTC
>NZ_JAMPNZ010000034.1:0-28547 GCF_028479625.1 Providencia sp. PROV197 | reverse complement strand
CGCCACAGCTCGAAATATGACGAGAATTTAGGCTGGGTTATCGATATCGACAAACTCGGCGTCCAACCCCTGCTCATCAACTAGCCACTTGGTTAACGCCTTAATCCCGTAACGCTCTGTGGCATGGTGCCCTGCGCTGTAAAAATGGATCCCCATTTCCCTTGCAATATGAATCGTTTGTTCTGAGACTTCCCCTGTGACGAAGGCATCAACACCAAACTCTGCGGCTTGCAGAATAAAACCTTGCCCGCCCCCTGTGCACCATGCGATTTGACGAATTTCCTCTTTCGCGTTGTCGCCACAGTGAAGGACTTTACGACCTAGGCGCGTTTCTAGGCGATTGGTCAATTCTGCTGGGGTAATTGGCTGGTCAAAAAAGCCAAATGGCATTAATGGGTCAATTTGGCCATTCACTTGGACGCCCATGATATAAGCAAGCTGTGTATTATTCCCTAATTGATGGTGCGCATCTAAAGGAAGGTGATAACCATAAAGATTAATATCATTAGCTAATAATGTTTTTAATCTATTCTTTTTCATACCTTTAATAATGGCAGGCTCATTTTTCCAAAAATAGCCATGGTGAACAATCACCGCATCCGCTTTTTTCTCAACGGCGACATCGAGTAAAGCTTGGCAGGCAGTCACTCCTGTGATGATTTTATGCACATGAGGGCGTCCTTCAACTTGCAGCCCATTTGGTGCAAAATCTTGAAACTCACTCACTTTGAGCTCATCGTTAATGACTTCTTCTAATCTTAAGTTATGCATGATGTTGTCCTTTTTACTGCACAGCGAATCTATAACGCCATTTTGAATATAATTTACTGATAATCAATAATCATAAGCGGAAACATACTTTTTTTCTGTGTTATTTGAAGTGCATCATTCGAAAAGAAAAGTAGGGGTATAAAAAACAAAACCCCCACAACGAGTCATTGCAGGGGCTCTTATCAATTACTTAAGACGCAAGGTTAACGATGGCTTTCAAGTGTGGTCTCTGAACGCTCTAACCATACAGGCTTATCGCTTGTTTTCGACCAAACTTTATTTAAGTAACTGTAATATTTAGCTCTTTTCGGGTGAAAAACCATAACAGGAAACGCAATAATGCCTGCCGTTACAGCAGCAGTGCGGCGTGCAAGTACCTGATTACGGGAATATTCGCGGTATGTGGACATCGATATCCTCCTTCAGTTGCCACTTTATTTGTCGATCCCAGCTTTGCTCTAAAAACTCCCCAAATACAGCTATTTCACAGAGCGACTAAAACCGAACAGATAATACGAGAATTAATTAACTGAATATAGAATAGCGCAAACTGTGTAATAAAACTACTCATCTGACCACTAAAATTAAAATATTACTAATAATTCCCCATTATTCTGTATTTTTACTACAAAATTTAACCCAAAATCGTTAAAGACAAACATTGTGGCAACAATTAAATAACAGGTTAAAATTTAAGTGTTATTAGTTATTTCACTTAAGAGTGTCTATTCCTCGCTTAGTTGATTAAAAAATGTGTATTTTTATACTTTTTTTACACCTAGTCCTATCTTTTTATCAGCTTCTTTACAACGAACTCTCTACCCTTATTTCATGGAAATAATAAGGAGAAAACACTGTGTCATTACTTTCCATTTTTGGGGCAGTTCTCGTTGTTCTACTGCTGGTTTATCTGATTTATGCCCTGCTTAACGCGGAGGATTTCTGATATGGCCACCACAGCATTTTTACTGATTGGCAGCTTCCTGCTGGTCTTATTTATCTTAGCTAAACCGTTAGGTAATGGAATTGCACGTCTTATTGACAGTGATATTCCTCGTCCTTTAATGGCTAGTGAATCATTGCTTTGGCGTTTAGCGGGGATTAAACAACCTGGAAAATCAGCTGCCGAAATGAATTGGCAACAATATGCCTTAGCCATTGTTTTATTCAATGTGCTCGGTTTTGTTTTGCTATTCGCCATTTTAATGTTTCAGGGCAGCTTGCCGCTCAATCCACAGCACTTTGCTGGTATGAGTTGGGATTTAGCCTTCAATACTGCGATAAGCTTCGTAGCAAACACCAACTGGCAATCTTACAGCGGTGAAAATACGTTGAGCTATTTAAGCCAAATGGCAGGCTTAACCGTACAAAACTTCCTCTCAGCCTCAACGGGTATCGCTGTGGTTTTTGCCTTGATCCGTGCTTTTTCACGCCATGGCAGTAAAACATTGGGGAATGCATGGGTCGATATCTACCGTATCACCTTCTATTTATTATTCCCTCTCGCCATTGTTGTTGCTTTATTTTTTGTCAGTCAAGGGGTGATCCAAAACTTTTCTGACTACCTCTTAGTTGACAATTTAGATAACACAACCCAACTGTTACCAATGGGCCCTGTCGCATCCCAAGAAGCGATTAAATTACTGGGAACCAATGGCGGTGGCTTCTTTGGTTCAAACTCCTCTCATCCGTTTGAAAACCCGACTGCATTAAGTAATTTTGTTCAGATGCTGGCAATATTCTTAATCCCTACCGCGTTGTGTTTTGCCTTCGGTCGTTCTGTGGGTGATAACAAACAAGGACATACCTTGTTATGGGTTATGGGGATCATTTTTGTTATCGCCGCCATTGTGGTCATTAAAGCGGAGTATGTTGGCAATCCATTTCTAAGTGAGTTACACGCCAATAGTAACGCTAACATGGAAGGCAAAGAAAGCCGCTTTGGTATTCTTTCCTCGGCTTTATATGCCGTTGTCACAACCGCTGCCTCCTGTGGTGCTGTCAATGCGATGCATGATTCCTTTACAGCGATGGGCGGCATGGTGCCAATGTGGTTAATGCAGATTGGTGAAGTCGTTTTTGGCGGTGTCGGCTCTGGTCTGTATGGCATGTTGCTGTTTGTTCTTCTCGCTGTCTTCCTTGCTGGACTAATGATTGGCCGTACTCCCGAGTACTTAGGGAAAAAAATTGAAGTCCGTGAAATGAAGATGGTTGCACTGGCAATTTTAGTGACACCAACCTTAGTGCTACTTGGTACAACCATCGCCTTAATGACCGATGCAGGACGTTCAGGCATTTTAAACCCAGGCGCCCATGGCTTTAGCGAAGTGCTATATGCCTTTTCATCGGCTGCCAATAACAATGGTAGCGCATTCGCAGGACTCAGTGCCAACACCCCGTTCTACAATGTGCTACTTGCTATCGCCATGTTTATCGGCCGCTTTGGCGTCATTTTGCCCGTACTTGCGATTGCGGGCTCAATGGCACTTAAAAAATCCCAAGCACAAAGCCAGGCTACATTGCCGACCGTAGGCCCACTCTTTATTGGCTTATTAATCTTTACTGTCCTCCTTATTGGCGCACTGACTTTTGTCCCTGCATTGGCACTAGGTCCAATTGCTGAGCAGCTACAAATTGGTTTTGCGGGATAATCAGGGGAAAAAAATGAAAAAGCAAAAAACACCTTTATTTGATAAAAAATTAATCCAACAGTCTATTATTGATGCCGTAAAAAAATGCACACCACAAGCCCAATGGCGTAACCCCGTAATGTTTGTGGTATATATCGGTAGCCTGATCACCACCTTATTATGGGCAATGATGGCAGCAGGTTTGTCTGAAGGAAGTGCATGGTTTAGCGGTATGGTCACCTTATGGTTGTGGTTTACCGTACTGTTCGCCAATTTTGCTGAAGCCTTAGCCGAAGGACGCAGTAAGGCCCAAGCCCAAAGTTTAAAAGGTGTAAAACAGCAAAGCAATGCCACTCGCCTTACCGCGGCCTCATTGGATGCAACACAAGAAATTGTCAGCTCCGATCAACTGCGCAAAGGTGATATCGTGCTGATCCGTGCAGGGGAAACCATTCCTTGTGATGGGGAAGTTCTTGAGGGCGGAGCATCTGTGGATGAAAGCGCGATCACAGGGGAATCTGCTCCAGTGATCCGCGAATCAGGTGGCGATTTTTCCTCTGTGACAGGCGGAACACGTGTGCTGTCCGACTGGCTGATTGTTGAATGTACCGTTAACCCTGGGGAGACATTCCTAGACCGCATGATCTCCATGGTCGAAGGCGCACAGCGCCGCAAAACACCGAATGAAATCGCCTTAACTATTTTGTTAACTGCACTCACCATTATCTTTGTATTAGTGTGTGCAACCTTGTATCCATTTACGGTTTTTGCCGCTGAGTATGCAGGGGCTGGCAGCGCGGTTTCCATATTAGTACTGATTGCATTATTAATCTGTTTGATCCCAACGACCATTGGTGGCCTGCTTTCCTCTATTGGTGTAGCAGGTATGAGCCGCATGTTAGGTGCGAATGTTATCGCCACCAGCGGGCGAGCTGTTGAAGCCGCGGGGGATGTGGATGTTTTATTGCTTGATAAGACAGGCACCATCACTTTAGGAAACCGCCAAGCCTCTGAGTTTCTGCCTTTAACTGGCGTTACGGAAGAGCAACTAGCAGATGCAGCACAGCTTTCTTCACTCGCTGATGAAACCCCTGAAGGACGCAGTATCGTCGTGCTTGCGAAACAAAAATTCAATTTACGTGAAAGAGATATTCACGGAATGAATGCTACTTTCGTACCATTCTCTGCAATGACCCGTATGAGTGGTGTTAACGTCGGTGAACGCATGATCCGCAAAGGTTCTGCCGATGCCATTCGTCGCTACGTTGAAGCTAATCATCAAAAATTTCCCGAAGAAGCCGATAAATTGGTGGAGAAAGTCGCCCATTTAGGAGGAACACCATTAGTTGTCGTTGACGACCAAACTGTTTTAGGCGTCGTCGCGCTCAAAGATATCGTCAAAGGTGGGATGAAAGAACGATTTGCCCAAATGCGCAGCATGGGGATCAAAACAGTGATGATCACGGGGGATAACCACTTAACTGCCGCTGCCATCGCGGCGGAAGCGGGTGTCGATGATTTCCTTGCCGAGGCAACCCCCGAAGCTAAGCTTGCCTTGATCCGTCAATACCAATCAGAAGGCCGATTGGTCGCCATGACCGGTGACGGGACAAACGATGCGCCTGCACTCGCCCAAGCTGACGTTGCTGTTGCCATGAACTCGGGCACCCAAGCCGCGAAAGAAGCTGGGAACATGGTAGATTTAGACTCAAACCCAACCAAACTTATTGAAGTCGTGCACATTGGTAAACAAATGCTAATGACTCGTGGTTCATTGACCACCTTCAGTATTGCAAATGATATTGCCAAATACTTTGCCATCATCCCTGCCGCCTTTGCCGTGACATGGCCACAACTTAACGCGTTAAATATTATGCACTTGCACTCACCTGCTTCTGCCTTGCTTTCTGCGGTAATCTTCAACGCACTGATTATTGTCTTTTTGATCCCATTGGCACTTAAAGGCGTGAATTATCGCCCAATGAGCTCCCAATCACTTTTGCAACGAAACTTAGGCTTATATGGTTTAGGTGGCTTGTTGGTGCCTTTTGTGGGGATCAAATTGATCGATATGTTTATTAGCCTATTTGGTATTTAAGGATTTGATTATGAGCATGATCCGTTCGTCCATTATCATGTTATTGGTGCTAACCCTATTAACTGGAATAGCCTACCCTCTATTGGTTACAGGCCTTGCCAATGTCTTTTTCCCATGGCAAGCAAAAGGCTCTTTAATCACACAAGATGAGCATGTTGTCGGTTCCAAACTGATTGGGCAAAATATACAAAGTGAGGGGTATTTTCATGGTCGCCCCTCCGCCACCGCGGAAAGTCCATACAACACGTTAGCCTCTGGGGGAAGTAACTTTGCGGTAAGTAATCCCTTGTTACAACAAACGATGGCTGAACGTAGTAAACTGCTGCGTGCACAGAATCCTGAAGCTGGAAATGCGATCCCTGTAGACTTATTGACTGCCTCTGCTAGTGGTCTTGACCCTAATATTTCGGTTGACGCGGCCATTTATCAAGCCCCACGCATTGCGAAAAGCAGACAGGTTTCATTAGAGGCCGTAAAATCATTAATTACGGCACAAACAGAAACGGCCTTGCTGCCCTTTTTAGGTGAACCCGTTGTGAATGTGCTACAACTGAATTTGGCACTAGATGAATACATGCAGCAAATAAATAGCCAACGTTAATAAGGTGAGTTATGAAAAATCAGGAACCTGCTCGCCCAAACCCTGATGACTTATTGGTAAAAGCCAATGAAGATGGCCGAGGTAAATTAAAAATTTTTTTCGGCGCCTGTGCTGGCGTCGGAAAAACCTACGCCATGCTACAAGAGGCTCAACGCTTGCGTTCACAAGGGTTAGACGTCCTTATCGGCGTAGTAGAAACCCATGAACGGGAAGAAACTGCAGCCTTATTGGATGGGCTTTCTGTGTTACCACACAGAAAATTGCAGCACCGCGGTCGTCGCTTAAATGCGTTTGATATTGATGCAGCAATTGCGAGACACCCTGCCATTATACTCATGGATGAGTTGGCATTTAGTAACCCAACAGGCAGCCGCCACCCAAAACGCTGGCAAGATGTTGAAGAGTTATTAGATGCAGGCATCGATGTGCTTACCACCATTAACGTTCAACACATTGAAAGTTTGAATGATATTGTGGGGAGCATTACGGGTATTCGTGTTCGCGAAACGGTTCCTGACCATATTTTTGATGCCGCTAATGAAGTGGTGTTAGTCGACTTGCCCCCTGACGATCTACGCCAACGCCTGAAAGAAGGCAAAGTGTATATTCCAGGGCAAGCCGAACGCGCTATTGAGCATTTTTTCCGTAAAGGAAATTTAATCGCGCTACGTGAGCTGGCTTTACGCCGCACCGCCGATCGTGTCGACGACCAAATGAGAGAGTTTCGTGATGGCAAAGGGGAAGCCCCCGTCTGGCACACCCGTGACGGGCTTTTATTGTGCATTGGCCACAATATGGGTAACGAAAAACTGGTACGTGCCGCGGCACGACTTGCTGCAAAGTTTGGCAGCGTGTGGCATGCGGTTTATGTCGAGACTCCCACCCTCCACCAGCTCCCTGAATCTCAACGCCGCGCCGTACTCAAAGCGCTGCGCCTTGCCCAAGATTTAGGGGCAGAAACTGCTACCCTATCCGACTCTTCAGAAGAAAAAGCCATACTCCGTTATGCACGGGAACATAATTTAGGCAAGATATTGATTGGGCGCCGCGATAAACACCGTAAATGGCCCAAACTCAATTTCCGCCCTGGTTTTGCCGACCGCTTAGGGAAATTAGGGCCCGATCTCGATTTAGTGATTGTCGCCCTTGAAGAAAAAAGTGATTGGGATAAAGAACCTGAAAGAAAGCCGTTTTCTGAAAAATGGCGCTCTGATTTAAATGGCTACATGATGGCTATTGTGATGTGCGCTGCTATCACTTTATTTTCGAGAACATTTTTACTCGCGTTAGACAAAGCAAACCTTGTGACGCTGTACCTCTTAGGTGTTGTGTTGATAGCTCTGTTTTACGGACGCCGTCCTTCTATTTTTGCCGCACTCGTGAATGTTATTAGTTTCGACCTGTTTTTTGTTCAACCACACTTTTCACTCGCCATCATGGACATGCAGTACTTAGTAACCTTTACGGTGATGCTGATTGTTGGGGTTGTGGTGGGAAACCTAACTGCTGGTATGCGCTATCAAGCGAGAATTGCCCGCTATCGAGAACAGCGAACTCGTCATTTATATGAAATGACAAAAGAACTAGGGCAAGCACTCAATACAGAAGATATTGGTAAAACAGGCTATCACTTCCTTAATAACGCGTTTCAAGCCAAAAGCTGCCTATTAGTACCCGATGAAAATGGTGATTTATTACCACTGCTATGTGATGGGCATACCCCCATGCAGATTGACAAAGCCATCGCAAAATGGAGTTTTGATAAGCGCCAACCCGCAGGGGCAGGGACAGATACTCTGCCGAGTGTGCCTTATCAATTACAACCGATCACGACAGCAGACCAAACCCTCGCAGTATTAGCTATCGAACCCCGTAATTTACGCCAGTTGATGATCCCAGAACAACAACGCATGCTGCAAACCTTTACTGGGCTGATCGCCAGCGCCCTTTCGCGCTTACAGCTGACAAAACAAGCAGAGTCCGCTAAATTAGATATTGAACGTGAACAATTGCGTAATTCGTTGCTGGCAGCGCTTTCCCACGATTTAAAAACACCGCTAACCGTGCTATTTGGGCAAACAGAAATATTGATGTTAGATTTATCCGCGGAAAATTCGCCCCATACCGCGCAAGTAAACCAAATGCGTCAACAAGTGCTTAGCACCTCGCGTTTAGTGAATAATTTACTCGACATGGCACGTTTGCAATCAGGCAGTATTCAACCCAACCTTGAATGGGAATCTTTGCAAGAAATAACCAGTAGCGCCGTTAGAACATTAGATTACACGCTACACAGCCACCCATTGGAAATTAATATTCCTGCTGATTTACTGTTATATTGCGATGCTATGTTAATTGAACGGGTATTAATTAATTTATTGGAAAATGCTGTCAAATATAGCCATGAAGATACCCCAATTGGTATCAATGGCCGAGTCGAAAGGCAGAAAATTCATATTGAAGTCTGGGATGCCAGTAACGCAATTCCCGATGGGCAAGAAAAAACAATTTTTGATAAATTCTCCCGCGCTCAAAAAGAATCCGCAATTCCTGGCGTTGGCCTTGGGCTTGCTATCTGTCGTGCTATTATTCAATTACACGAAGGAGAAATTTGGGCACAAAACAATAATAAAGGTGGAGCCAGCTTCCACTTTGTTTTACCTTTAAAGCAACTCCCTGATATTGAAGCTGAAGTTTAGGAGACATTAACTTATTGTGAGCAGCCATCAAATTCTGATTATTGAAGATGAAAAAGAAATTCGCCGCTTTGTCCGACTTGCATTGGAGGGTGAAGGCTGGAAAGTTTTCGAAGCTGAGAATTGCCAACGGGGTTTGATTGAAGCAGGTACAAGGCAACCAGATTTACTGATTTTAGACCTCGGGCTGCCTGACGGTGATGGCCTTGATTTAATTCGTGATTTACGAAAATGGAGCAGCATTCCCATTATTGTTTTGTCTGCCCGTGAAGAAGAATCACAAAAAGTTGCGGCTCTTGATGCAGGTGCGGATGATTATTTAACAAAACCTTTTGGTATCAGCGAGTTACTAGCTCGAGTCCGTGTAGCACTACGCCGCTTTGGTAAAGTGGGTCAAGAAAGCTCACAATTTCAATTTGGGGATGTCACTGTCGATTTTATTAATCGCATTGTCACTAAGCAAAACGAAGAATTACACCTAACGCCTATCGAGTTTCGTTTACTTAGCGAGTTAGTTGCCAATAGCGGTAAAGTCTTGACTCAACGACATTTGTTATTGCAAGTGTGGGGGCCTAGTTATATTGAGCATAACCATTATTTGCGGATTTATATGGGGCATTTACGGCAAAAACTGGAAAATGACCCGACTCGCCCTATTCATTTATTAACGGAAACAGGTATTGGCTATCGGTTTATGCCATAAGTCATTTTACACCCAATTCTCGGAATCTTTCCGCTAGTTTAAACCCCTTGGCTGGCTATAATTTCCCCATTATTTTCTATGGAGAGAAATTCGTGCAAACATTAACGACCCAATTATCAAACCGCTTTTCATCTGCCTTAGTCCTTTTTTTAGGGATTTTTGTGACTACTCAAGCCCTCGCGTTGAGCCCAGAAGAAAAAACGCGTACTGAATCTTTACTCACGGAACTTGGTAAGCAACAAAACCTGACATTTACTCGTAACGGCACAGAACATAACGCGGCCGATGCAGAATCCCATTTACGTTTAAAATTACGCAAAACAGAAAAACGCCTAAACACCACTGAACAGTTTATTGACAATGTGGCCTCAAAATCGTCCATCACAGGCGAAGCATACCAAGTTAAAGACGCTCAAGGTAACGTATTCCCCGCCAATCAATATTTACATGATTTATTAAAAGAAAAAGTAGATAGCAAGCCCGAATAGATTCTGCAGGGGCTTTGTAGATTACTATAAAAAACACTGGCATTTATTTGCCAGCGTTTTTTTTGTTCTAATACTCGGTCTGGCCCTTAAATAATTTGTACCACAGGTAGGCGGCAAATTAAGTTATCCCGTGAGCATACATAAGTATGTGACTCGGGTAACTTAATGAAGCCAACACCCCTGTGGTGCAAAGTATGACGGGGACATCAAATTAAGAATTTTCGATTTTCGCCCAAGTATCACGCAACCCAACAGTCCGGTTAAACACTAAATGATCTGCGCTGCTTAACTTATTATCCGCACAGAAATACCCTTCACGCTCAAATTGGTACGCCTTTTCAGGGGCAGCATCTTTTAAGCTTGGTTCAACAAAGCCTTGGCGAATAACCAGCGACTCTGGGTTGATAACCGATAAGAAATCCTCTTCCGCACCAGGGTTTGGCACAGTAAACAGACGGTCATACAGACGAATTTCCGCTGGCAATGCATGTTGTACGCTTACCCAGTGAATAACACCTTTCACTTTACGTCCATCGGCTGGGTCTTTATTTAATGTGCCTGCATCATACGTACAGAAAATGGTTGTGATGTTGCCATCAGCATCTTTTTCCACACGTTCTGCTTTGATGATATATGCATTACGTAAGCGCACTTCTTTGCCTAACACTAAACGTTTAAATTGACGATTGGCTTCTTCACGGAAATCCGCACGGTCAATATAAATTTCATTGCTAAAAGGCACTTTACGCGTACCCATTTCAGGGTTATTTGGATGATTTGGCGCCGTTAAAATTTCTTCGCCTGCTGGCATGTTTTCAATCACCACACGCACAGGGTCAATCACCGCCATGGCACGTGGAGCCGACACGTTCAGATCATCACGAATACATGACTCTAGTGACGCCATTTCGACGTTATTATCTTGTTTAGTCACACCAATGCGTTGGCAAAACTCACGGATTGATGCAGCGGTATAGCCACGACGACGTAAACCTGAAATGGTTAACATGCGTGGATCGTCCCAGCCGTTCACGTGCTTTTCTGTCACTAATTGGTTCAGCTTACGCTTAGACATCACCGTATATTCCAAATTCAGACGAGAAAACTCGTACTGACGTGGATGGCAATCAATCGTAATGTTATCCAGTACCCAGTCATATAAACGACGGTTGTCTTGGAATTCTAATGTACATAAAGAGTGTGTGATCCCTTCTAGCGCATCAGAAATACAATGCGTGAAGTCATACATTGGGTAAATGCACCACTTATTGCCAGACTGGTGGTGTTCTGCAAACTTAATACGATATAAAACGGGATCACGCATGACCATAAATGGCGATGCCATATCGATTTTCGCACGTAAACACGCTTTACCTTCTTCAAAGCCGCCAGCACGCATTTTTTCAAATAATGCGAGGTTGTCTTCGATTAAGCGTTCACGGTATGGGCTATTTTTACCAGGCTCCTTTAATGTGCCGCGGTATTCACGAATTTCGTCCGCACTTAGCTCATCAACGTAAGCTAAGCCTTTTTTAATCAGCTCAATGGCGTATTGATATAAAGTATCAAAATAGTCAGAAGAGTAACGAACATTGCCCGTCCACTCGAAACCTAACCATTTGACGTCTTCTTGGATTGAGTTAACGTATTCGACGTCTTCTTTAACAGGGTTGGTGTCGTCAAAACGTAAGTTGCACTGTCCCTGATAGTCCTTTGCAATGCCAAAGTTCAAGCAGATTGATTTCGCATGGCCGATGTGTAAATAGCCATTCGGTTCTGGTGGAAAACGCGTATGGACCGACGTGTGTTTTCCGCTCGCCAGATCTTCATCTATGATCTGACGGATAAAATTTGTTGGGCGAGCATCTGCCTCATTCATTGTCATCATTCCTCAATGCCAAAAGCGCGCTAAAAGCGGTTAGTAACCAGATATATTCTACCATAATCCGTCAGGAAACAACCGTTTGATTGAGCTTAACCGATAAAAGCTATAGCAAAGAGGCGAACACAACAAAAAATAGGCACATTGAGCTCTGCTTGCTCGCCTTTTTTAGGTCAATAACATCACGGTTAATACCACTAACAGCAATAATGGGTAGCTTTGTGCATGGCGCTTATCGCTGAGGTAAGGCATTAATAATGAAGCAAAACGGATCCCCAACCAAGAAGCAGCAATCAAAATTAGCGCGCCTTTGAGGTAAATCATGCCAAGAAAACCCGCGCCGAGGTCAACGTGCTTATCAATTGCAAAATAAAAGTAAGTTAATGTCCCTGTGATTGCCATCGGTAGCGTCAACGGGTTAGCAAAAGCCGCCGCTTGGATCATACTCGCACCGCGGCGTCGCATTAATGGAACGGTCATCACACTACCGCCCACCCCTAAAAATGCCGCCACAGCACCAATCACCACGCCAATCGGGGTATCAGCAAAAATGCCCCCTCGAGAAGCTTTGATACCTTCCGATCCTGTTTGCATAAAACCAGGGCGAATAAAACAATCCAAAATCGTGATTATCAAATAACCAATAAATATCCAGCGGATCAACGCACTATCTACCGATAACGCCACAATTGCCCCAATTATTCCGCCAATTGAAATCGGAATAATAAACGGCTTGATAATTGGCCAGCTTAGGTTGCCTTTTAAATAATGGGCACGGCTCGATAGCGTTGATGAAAAAATCATCACACAAGTGGAGGTTGCCACCGCAACTTGCATTGCCACTGCGCTTGCATCGCTTTGCGGCCCCCAGACTAAGGTAATTAATGCATACAACAGTGGAACCGTGATAAACCCACCACCAAAACCAAATAATGCAGTTGTGATCCCTGAAATAAACCCAAATAAGCAAAGAAGCAGTTCCACAGAAAATTCCTCATCAGTCATTGAGAAAATATCTTATCGATGAGTAAGCCGCCTTGCTTGTTCAGATTCGACAACCTGCTTTGAGATTTCGCCAACATTGTTAACATTGATAACTTATTTCCTACATGACTAAACCAACTAAGTGAAATAAATGTGCCTCTAAGAATTCATTTATTCAAAAAATATCCCGATAATAGTTAAATCTAAAAATTCACAGCTGGGTAAGTCAATGAAATGTATTAACTGCAATGAGCGCGAAGCGAATAAAGAGTCTGGTTGGTGTCATGAATGCGAACAATTGGAAGTCCATAAAATTAATGGCGTACTTTATCTGCCAGCTTTAGGGCTAATTATTACCGCATTTTTGTCTATCTTTGGGGCATACCAATTAGTCCAAGTTGTCACCTATTATGCTGAAAATACGAAGGGTGTTCCTGCATTTTACCTTGGCGCCATTGTGCTACAGCTTGTCTATATAATTATCACACTCGTCGCTTGTTGGTTTTTCTTTAATAAGAAAAAAGCGACTAAATGGATTATGATTTCCTACTACATTTTTGCGCTCATCGTAACGCTGTATTTTACCGTTTTTATCGCCATAATTTATGGTGCTAAATTAACCAATACAGATTACCAGCAAATACTCATGAGCACATTCAGTGCCGCGCTGTGGATTGGTTATTTCATTAAATCTGACCGTATCCCACAAGTTTTTATCCGATAACGTCCATAAAAAATGCCAGCCTTTTTATCGGCTGGCATCATCACAAACTTAAATCAGACTTAATACATTATTTCAGAACATTATAAATAACCGTTTCGCCTGCTTTCACGTCGCCTTCAACTAAAATCTCGACGCCAGCAAAATCATCGATATTGCTGATGATAACAGGGCTAATCATTGATTTAGCATTCGCTTCAAGGAACGGTAAATCTAATTTCAGGATTGGTGTACCCGCAGTGACTTCGGCTCCTTCTTCCACTAAACGCGCACAACCTTCACCTTTCAGCGCAACGGTATCGATACCCATATGAACGATGAGCTCTACGCCATTTTCAGTTTCAAGGCAGAATGCATGGTTAGTTTCAAAAATCTTGACCACTGTACCTGATGCAGGGGCTAAAACTTCACTGCTGGTTGGTTTGATGGCAATACCATCGCCCACAATGCGGCTAGAGAACGCTTCATCTGGTACATCATCGAGGGAATATACTTGCCCACTGACTGGCGCAACGAGGGATAAAATCGCATTGCCTTTCGCTTTCGCTGGCTCTGCTGCTTTTTTCTCTTCCGCGGCTGCAACAGGCGCAGTACCGGCAATCGGCCCTTTCGCAATCACTTCCGTCATTGCTTTAGCAACCAACTCAGCGCGCGTTCCTACAATCACTTGTACGTTTTGTTTGTTCAAGCGAATAACACCTGAAGCACCAAGACGTTTTGTCATCGCATCGTTAACAATTGCAGTGTCTTTTACCGTTAAACGTAAACGTGTGATACACGCATCGATATTCACGATATTATCGCTACCGCCTACCGCAGAGACGTACTGACGTGCTTCTTTTTGGATATCGCTATCCGTGGTATTGGCAGGGCTGAGGCTTTCATCGTAACCATCAATAGTTTCATCACCCGCGCTTTCTTCACGGCCTGGAGTTAACAGGTTAAATTTGCGGATCATGAAGCGGAAAATCACGTAGTAAATACAGAAGAAGACTAAGCCTTGAACAATCAACATGTACCATTGAACTGCTAATGGGTTACGCGATTGCAACAGCATATCCACTAAACCTGCACTGAAGCCGAAGCCCGAAATCCACTCCATTGTTGCTGCGATATACACAGAAATACCAGTCAACAGTGCGTGAATAACGTACAGGATTGGTGCCACGAACATAAATGAGAATTCAAGCGGCTCAGTGATCCCCGTGAAGAATGCCGCAAATGCACCCGCAATCATGATACCAGCTACTTTGGCTTTATTTTCAGGGCGTGCGCAGTGGTAAATAGCGAGTGCTGCACCTGGTAGACCAAACATCATAATTGGGAAGAAACCAGCTTGGTAACGACCTGTGATACCTACCGTTGCCAGACCTGCTTCGATAGATTTAGCCCCACCGAGGAAGTTTGGAATATCGTTAATACCCGCAACATCAAACCAGAACACCGAGTTCAGTGCATGGTGTAAGCCAACAGGAATTAACAGACGGTTAAAGAATGCGTAAATACCCGCACCGACAGAACCTAAATCTTTAATGCTTTCCCCGAAAGACACTAAACCGTTATACACCACTGGCCAGACGTACATCAGAACGAAGGCTAAGATGATCATTAGGAATGAGGTTAAAATCGGCACAAGGCGACGACCACTAAAGAATGACAACGCTTTTGGTAACTCAACACCACTGTAGCGATTGTATAATTCAGCTGACAGTACCCCAACTAAAATACCCACGAACTGGTTATTAATTTTACCGAATGCCGCTGGGACAGTTTCCAGAGGAACATTCATAATCATAGAATAAGATGCAGGAGAACACAGTGTTGTCACCACTAAGAAGCCGACAAAACCAGTCAGTGCCGCAGCACCATCCTTATCTTTCGACATCCCATATGCAACACCAATTGCAAATAGCACGGACATATTATCAATAATTGCCGCACCAGATTTAATCAGTAACGCCGCGATTGCACTATTAGCGCCCCAACCATCTGGGTCAATCCAATAGCCAATCCCCATTAGGATTGCTGCGGCTGGTAGTACAGCAACTGGCACCATCAGTGCCCTACCAATCCGCTGTAAGTAGCTAAGAATATTCACAAACTCCCCCTTATAACCTTATTTTGCCCCATTAACAGGATCTTATTGTTCAATCGATCAATGATCAGCAACCGATAATATTTGATGATTAATTATATCAGTTTCATACTTTAGATTAATTGTTTCGCGATGCAAAATAAATAGGTGCGATTTGTGATAAATGTCAACGAAATCGTTCATGTTCTGACTAAATTAGTAGCTATTATTGAAAACTTATTTTATGATTAAAAATAACTTATTTACGTCATTAACCTGTATATTCTCAGCGCGTTTAAAATGCAGGTGCAGCCGTTAAAACGGCACTGTATACCAACACCAACGCGTAATAAATTTGTAGTATAACGAGTATTCCTATATCTAATGCATAACATCAGGGATACACATATATATGAAAGATTTCACAGACTTATTAGAGGTAATTGAAACATGAGGCTAATCCCATTAAACAATGCGCATGATGTCGGCACTTGGTCTGCACAGTATATCGCTGATAAAATCAACGCATTCAACCCAACCGCTGAACGCCCTTTCGTTCTCGGCTTACCAACAGGTGGCACACCACTCGCAACCTATAAAGCGCTGATTGCTTTGTATCAAGCAGGTAAAGTGAGCTTTAAACATGTGGTGACATTTAATATGGATGAATATATTGGCATTCCTGCTAATCATCCACAAAGCTACCATACGTTTATGCATGATAATTTCTTCAACCATATTGATATCCAAGCTGAAAACATCAATCTGCTCAATGGGAATGCCCCAAATGTTGATGAGGAATGTCAACGTTATGAAGATAAAATTAAATCTTATGGCAAAATCAATTTGTTCATGGGTGGCGTAGGAAATGATGGCCATATTGCATTCAATGAACCAGGTTCATCACTGAATTCTCGTACCCGAATCAAAACGTTAACCCCTGAAACACGCCAAGCAAACTCACGCTTCTTTGATAACGATATCAACCAAGTGCCAAAATTTGCGTTAACGGTGGGTGTTGCCACATTAATGGATGCAGAAGAGCTAATGGTTCTGGCAACAGGTGCGAATAAAGCAAATGCAGTTCACGCTGCCGTGGAAGGTTCCATCAACCATATGTGGACAGTGAGCTGTGTACAAATGCACCCAAAAGCGCTGATTGTCTGTGATGAGCCTGCAACACTCGAGTTAAAAGTCAAAACACTCAAATACTTCAAACAGCTAGAATCTGAAATTATTGAGACGTTTAACTAAGATTATATTTATCAATCACCCGACTGGCGACGGCTAGTCGGTGACCCATTTTTCCAGAGGTCAGGAGTTTAAAACCATGTATGCACTAACTCATTGCATTATTTATACAGGTCATGAAAGACTGGATAACCATGCTGTCATCGTTGATGGTGAAATCATCAAAGAGGTTTGCCCTGTCTCTGAAATACCTGCAAATATCCCACAACACGATTTGCAAGGCGCAATTCTCTCTGCTGGTTTTATTGATCTGCAAGTTAACGGCTGCGGTGGCGTTCAATTCAATGACAACAAAGAAAATGTCACATTGAAAAATTTAGATATCATGCAAAAAGCCAATGAACGCACAGGTTGTACTAGCTACCTACCAACGCTGATCACTTGCTCTGATGATCTAATGAAACATGGCATTAACGTCATGACTGAATATTTAAAAGATCACAAAAACCAAGCCCTTGGCCTACATTTAGAAGGTCCTTATATTAATGTGATCAAAAAAGGGACCCATAACCCTGAATTTATTCGCCAGCCTTCAGCTCAAATGATTGATTATTTGGCCTCCCACGCCGATGCCATCACAAAAGTCACCTTAGCGCCTGAAATGGTCGACCTCGATTATATTCGCCAATTAAAAGAGGCTGGCATTGTGATTTCTGCGGGGCATTCAAATGCCACATACGAAGAAGCGAAACTTGGCTTTAAAGCTGGTATCCGTTTCTCAACTCACCTTTTCAATGCGATGCCATACATTTCAGGCCGCGGCCCAGGTTTAGTTGGCGCCATTTATGATACGCCAGAAGTGTATGCAGGCATTATTGCCGACGGCTTACATGTTCAATGGGCTAACATTCGGAACAGTAAGCATCTGAAAGGTGATAAATTAATTTTAGTGACGGATGCAACAGCACCAGCAGGAATTGATCCTCAAACTGGTGAAATGGATCATTTTATCTTCGCAGGTAAAACCATATACTATCGTGATGGATTATGTGTTGATGAAAATGGCACACTCAGCGGTTCGTCACTGACGATGATTGAAGCAGTCAGAAACAGCGTAGAACATGTCGGTATCGCATTGGATGAAACACTTAGAATGGCAACGCTCTATCCAGCAAGAGCCATCGGAGTTGATGAAACTTTAGGGTCAATTGCTCCGGGTAAAATTGCGAATTTGACCGCATTTAACCACGACTTCACTATTCTCGCGACTTACGTAAACGGAAAGGAAGTCTACAAAATGAGTAACTAGCTAATGAATCAAAGCCACTCGCTAAAGCAAATTGGTAATATTGACCTCGTCAAACAACTCAATAGTGCTGTCGTCTATAGCTTGATAGACCAACAGGGTCCGATATCAAGAATTCAGATAGCGGAACAAAGCCAGCTTGCCCCAGCCAGTGTCACTAAGATCACTCGCCAGCTACTCGAACGCGGTTTAATTAAAGAAGTTGACCAGCAGGCCTCCACAGGGGGCCGTCGTGCTATCTCTATTGTTTCTGAACACAAAAACTTCCACACCATTGGTGTCCGTTTAGGCCGCTATGATGCCACTATTGCATTGTACGACTTAGGCGGAAAAATGATTGTGGATGGGCACTACCCTATCTCTGAGCCTACCCAAGAAGCGGTCGAGCAAAAACTGATTGCCTCCCTCGAAGATTTTATCGAACAAAATCATCGTCGTATCAAAGAGTTGATTGCCATTTCAATTATCCTACCTGGTTTAGTCAATCCAAATCGTGGCATTATTTTCTATATGCCCCACATCAAAGTGGATAACTGGCACCTAATTGATAACCTACAAGCCCATTTTAATATCACCTGTTATGTTGGGCACGATATTCGCAGCCTTGCGCTTGCTGAGAGCTTTTTTGGCGCTACTCGGGATTGCGAAGACTCTTTACTAGTGCGTATTCACAGAGGTGCTGGGGCTGGTATTGTGATCAATAAAGAAATATTGCTCAACCATCGCGGTAATTTAGGGGAAATTGGCCACATCCAAGTCGACCCTCTTGGTGAGTTGTGCCACTGTGGTAATTTTGGCTGCTTAGAAACCATTGCCTCCAACCAAGCGATTGAAGCGCGCGTTAAACAACGTTTAGAGCAAGGCTACTCCAGCACCCTTACTGCAGAAACATGCACGATTTCCTCTATTTGCCAAGCCGCAAATAAAAACGACCCACTGGCCACCGAAGTTATTCAGCACGTTGGCCGGCAAATTGGTAAAGCCGTTGCGATTACCATTAACTTGTTCAACCCAGAAAAAGTGGTGATTGCAGGGGATATTACTGAGGCCGAGCAAATTTTACTGCCTGCGATTCAAAGCTGTATTGATACTCAAGCACTCAAAGGCTTTCGTGAGAACTTACCGATTGTCACCTCCCAATTAGTTCATAATTCAGCAATTGGTGCATTTGCCTTAACCAAACGCGCAATGCTTAATGGTGAATTACTGCAAAAGCTGTTTGATAATTAATTTCACTCTACTCAATGAACGAATAGAAGCAGGTTTTAACCTGCTTCTTTGCTTTGAGAGACCCACTATCAAAAAATACCTATCCCTTCACCCTGCTATTGTTCAATTTAAAATCTATTTGTATTTTATCAAATAATCTCGGTTTCATTGACAATCAAACGTCGAAAAATACCTTTATTTCTCCCTACTATTTTTTGAACAGACGAGTAGTCAAAAACGGATTTTTTTCAAATTAAGGGTTGTTTTTTGCTGGCTTTATCGACAAAATGATTATTCAACAAACAAACAGACGCATTTTCTGAAAAATAGTGCAAAAAGCTGTTGACTGTAGGGTCTGTAATTAGCATAATGCGCCCCGCAACGCCGATGAAGGTTAAGCAAAAAAAGATGGCTATGTAGCTCAGCTGGTTAGAGCACAACACTCATAATGTTGGGGTCACAGGTTCGAATCCCGTCATAGCCACCATTTATTTGCGGGAGTGGCGAAATTGGTAGACGCACCAGATTTAGGTTCTGGCGCCGCAAGGTGTGCAAGTTCAAGTCTTGTCTCCCGCACCATTTTCCTTCTCGGTAGTATTGAATTTAAGATTGGGGTATCGCCAAGCGGTAAGGCACCAGGTTTTGATCCTGGCATTCCCAGGTTCGAATCCTGGTACCCCAGCCATCTTAAAACATTCAATAGTAGAATTTCCCGGATGGGGTATCGCCAAGCGGTAAGGCACCAGGTTTTGATCCTGGCATTCCCAGGTTCGAATCCTGGTACCCCAGCCATCTACTATCCCCTCTTGTTGCAAAAAATCATCTTAAAGAAATAAAAAATGGCTATGTAGCTCAGTTGGTTAGAGCACAACACTCATAATGTTGGGGTCACAGGTTCGAATCCCGTCGTAGCTACCATTTCTTTTGTTGTTGGGGTATCGCCAAGCGGTAAGGCACCAGGTTTTGATCCTGGCATCCCCAGGTTCGAATCCTGGTACCCCAGCCATTCCTCTTTTTTCTTCCTTATCTTTCTAATACAGTCTCTTTTCAATTCGCTTATTTTCATTATCATTTTTATTAATAAATTAAATCAAGTTTAGAAGATTAGATAATAAATCCATTTTTCTTACTGAAAACCAATTTATTGCATCAAAATTTGCATGTTTATGCACTTTTTCAGTAGAATCGTACTCTTTTTTCATGTTTTTTATTTTATTAAATCTCGTGGATACTAATTAACCAGTAACTTAATCGTTTTAAATGTTAACCAAGCAACATTTCGCCCAAAAAATTTACTTTTGCATAACTTTTCTATTAAATCTGTGACTTTAATCATTTCTATTTAACTGTTGAAAGTGGTAACCTGCGCTCGAATTGTAGTTAGGTATGATTGGTGACAAATAAGTCACTGGAAAACTCACTCCCATCTTCCGTTCCATTAATTAGTTCTCAAAAACTCAAATAAAAGTTTTAAACCTAATAATTATAAATTGCCAAAACGCAACATTTTTACAGAGAAAATTTATGCGAAACATGATAAAGCAACCAATATATAAAATCTTATATGTTCAGGTCATCGTAGCCATCGCCTTAGGTATTGCGCTAGGCCACTTTTTCCCAGACATTGGAGAGTCACTAAAACCGCTTGGTGATGCATTCATCAAAATCGTTAAAATGATCATCGCGCCAGTTATCTTCTTAACAGTGGTAACAGGTATCTCAGGCATGTCAAACATGAAGGCTGTGGGTAGCGTTGCGGGTAAATCAATGCTCTACTTCATTACCTTCTCTACTGTCGCACTCATTATTGGTCTCATCGTTGCGAACGTCATTCGCCCAGGTGATGGCTTAAATATTGACCCAGCAACCCTCGATAGCACAAAAGTAGCAGGTTACGTTGCCAAAGCACACGAGTCATCAATTGTTGGCTTCTTGATGAACATCATTCCTGATACCGTGATTAGTCCGCTGGTAAACGGTAACATTCTTCAGGTTCTGTTTATTGCCGTTATTTTCGGATTAGCATTAGCAGCAACAGGCAAGCACGGGGAGCCAATTGTTAAGTTACTGCAAAACTTCTCTGAACCTGTGTTCAAAATGGTTGCGATGCTAATGAAACTCGCACCAATCGGGGCATTCGGTGCAATGGCATTTACCATTGGGAAATATGGGATCTCATCTATTGGCAACTTAATGATGCTGATAATGACGTTCTACATCACCTCTTTACTCTTTGTATTACTGGTATTAGGGGCTGTTGCAAAATATAACGGTTTCTCAATCATTGAGTTGATTAAATACATCAAAGACGAACTTTGGTTAGTTTTAGGTACCTCTTCTTCTGAAGCAGCACTGCCAAGCTTAATGAGAAAAATGGAGCATGCAGGGTGTGAAAAATCCGTTGTGGGTTTAGTGATCCCAACAGGTTACTCATTTAATCTTGACGGTACCAACATCTATATGACCATGGCGGCCTTGTTTATCGCACAAGCTACCAATATCGAGCTCACGATTTGGGAACAAATCTCCTTGTTGCTCGTTGCCATGATCAGCTCAAAAGGTGCAGCGGGGGTAACAGGTGCAGGGTTCATTACCTTAGCCGCAACACTGATGGTTGTACCAAGTATTCCAGTTGCTGGTATGGCCTTAATTCTTGGTATTGACCGCTTTATGTCAGAGTGCCGGGCATTAACCAACTTAGTCGGTAATGCTTGCGCATGTATCGTGGTTGCACGTTGGGAAAAAGAGCTAGATACCGAGAAACTGGCTCATGCATTCTCAGCAAAAAATGAAACGTTAGATTCAGTGATTACTGAAGATGACAGCATTAATACCAAAGAAAAAATCGCGGTTGATCTTGGAAATCCTAAATAGGATCGAGCATTTCTTCTGATAAAACTTGATAGCTATCCCAAAAAACCTCTCAATCATGAGAGGTTTTTTATCTCTCACTTTCTACAACTTTTTTAAAACGATACACAAGATTCAAGCCTGATAAATCACAATTTAAATTTATATTATTTAAAACTAATAAAAGGTGAAATTGAGTTATTTTAAATAAACAGTTAATTAGTAATACGTATAAATTATATAAA
Source organism: Providencia sp. PROV197 (assembly GCF_028479625.1). NCBI lineage: Bacteria > Pseudomonadati > Pseudomonadota > Gammaproteobacteria > Enterobacterales > Morganellaceae > Providencia > Providencia sp. PROV197. The sequence continues at coordinate 6,098 of NZ_JAMPNZ010000034.1, read as the reverse complement.
GGATATATTCTGTGATTATAGGTATTATTAGTGACATCCATCAAAACTCGGCCGAAGATAAAACAGTCTTAGCACAATCAATTATTAATATTGCAGACTGTGGGGCGACTGCCCTGCTCATGGCGGGAGATATTGGTGACTATCACGCCAATAGAAAAGAGGCATTGCAAACCTTCCAGAATAATTTCCCAACGAAATACCATCAAAATCTATTACTCATGCTTGGAAACCATGATGTTAGAACTGGAGCAGCTTCTGACGGTTCATTGGATCCAGACCTTATTGATATATATCACGACTATCTTGATAATTGCCGCGTATCACGCTACGAAGGTACGATGTGCATAGATGCATGGATCGGAGGCTATCACTTTTTATGCTTAAACACTGATGTTGGCCTAAAGGATGAAATGGAGCTGAACGCTAATTCGCTCGCATGGTTAAAAGAAAAATTACCTGAGGGCGCAGTAGCGGATAAACCTATCTTTGTACTCACTCATCAAGCCTTTAACTCAACACATTGGCGAGCAGGCTTATTTGGTGGCTTTGGAAACCAAGATGAAGAATTAAAACAGATTTTTTTAGATTATCCCCAAATTATTTTACTGAGCGGACACATTCACAATGGCTTTGGGACAATTGAGTTCATTCAGCGACCTTTTGGAACACTCATTGAGATCCCAAGCCTTACTAAAGGTGAAAACGGCGTCACCACATCAGGAACAGGTTATTTATTAAAAGTCAGTGATGATAAACTTATCTTTGAAGCATGGAACTTCTATCATAATACTCAACTACCTGAATATGGCCATGCAATCCATTTACCCACACTATCTGTTCTCGCAAAAAAACTGGAAAACAATGATGATGAGGACAAACCTCGTTTATTAGCAGAAGCAAATTCATTAATGAATAAAAAATATCATAATGATATACCAAGTGGTGATGCGACCTATAGACCACAAGAATATTATGGGCTCGAGAAAAACTACAGCCCTGAGACTTGGGATAATATTAATTCACTTCGCAAAAAAATAATCGATCTCAAAACTAATATTGAATATCACGAAGTATCATTTGAGAATACAGAAATTATCACTCAAAACATGCTCAATGAAGCCTTAGCCTTATCTGATAATATTGCCATATACTTAAAAGACGGTCATTGGTCTCCTGAAATATACATTTCCGATGCAAATAAAAAAAATCAAACCATCAAAATAAACTCCTCTGCGGGTTATAAGAGCACCGTAATTACATCTCAAGAGACTTTTGTTATTTCCAAAGGGGAAGAATACTTATTAAAATCAAAAGCCTTTTTTGATATCCAAAAAACAAAATAACCTTGTTTATCATTCAAACATTATCTCACCCTAAAGTATTAGGGTGTTTAGAGTGAAATATTTCACTGAACATGAAAGCACTTATCATTTACAGCCCTAATGCATATTTCAGGGCAAGTTTTTTCGCTTCCCCAGCTCTTTGAGCCACCATCAACCCTAGGTTTCTCAACATTTTTAAACCTGGAAGATTCTCGCTAAACGCCATATAGAACACATCCATTCCTGCTTGCATGACCAAATTATCAGGCAAACGGCGACGCTGATAGCGCTTTAAGACATCAACAGAATACCAAGGTTGCAAATATTCACGTGCGTAACTCACCACATTCAGCAAACTCTCTACATCACGATAGCCTAAATTAACCCCTTGCCCAGCTAAAGGGTTGATTGTGTGCGCTGCATCGCCAATCAATGCTAAACCATCAATAACATAACGGTTAGCATGGTGACGTGTTAAGGGGAATGCCCCTGATGCAATTGCGGTCACCTTGCCCAAACGCTCAGGGAACGCTTCCGAAATCGCACCAGTGAGTTGTTCCATGGACATACTTTGCAAACGTCTAATCTTTGCTGGGCTGTCATACCAGACCAATGAGGCCCAATTATTGTATAACGGTAAAAATGCCCTCGGGCCTGATGGGAAAAATTGCTGCCACGTTTTGTCTTGTTGAGGTTGTTCTGTTTGAATGGTAATCAACATACAAGCTTGGCGATATTGCCAACCGCGGCTGCCAATCCCTGCCATTTTACGCACTTGGGAATTTGCGCCATCTGCGCCCACAACTAATTTTGCTTCTAACAGACGGTTATCATCGAGTTCTAATCGCCACGCTTTTTGGTTTTTGGGTTGGTATAAATTCACCAGCTTTGCGGGGCAAACAAGTTCTAAATTACTGTATTGTTGGCACTCTTGCCATAAAGCAAGCTGCAAGACTCGGTTTTCAACCATAAAACCTAGCTCTGGCAAACCAAGGCTTTGGGCATCAAACACCACATTGCTATCGGGTTCTTCCCATGTTTCTAATTGGCGATAAGGCACACTGCGCATGACTTCTACATGCTGCCATGCACCGAGTTGCTTTAATAATTCGACTGAAGCGCGGCTAATTGCCGAAATGCGAACATCTGGGGTACTGTGTGGCTCAAATGGTGCAGGTTGTGCCTTCTCAAGCAAAGCCACCTTCATCCCTTCTTGGGCAAAGCCCAATGCCGCCGCTGCGCCTGTCATTCCCGCACCTACCACGACAACATCATAAGATTCGATTTGTTTATTCATCACATTGGCCACTATTTATGAATTGATTGCCGTATTGTACCGAAAATTTATTACCCTCGCAGACAATATCTCCACTTGAACTCTAGTCACTGAAGCCCCAAATGAATACAATACGTCCTAATTTTTAAAACAATAGGCAAATTGCCTGCCCTTAAATTTCGTGAAGTGATATTATTTCTTGCTATCTTTGCATTTATCCCATCATACAATGATGTTCTTAATCAAAATGCAAACGAGTTCCCAAAAGAGGGTAGGACTTTGGATTTACAACGCGTTTCGGGGTCCATTACACTAGCCGCTTCGAAAACACCGGATATACGACATGTCGACGAATAAAAAGTTATACATTAAAACGTGGGGCTGCCAAATGAATGAGTATGACTCATCCAAAATGGTCTCTTTATTAGAAAGTACCCACGGTTATCAACTAACTGAAGTTGCTGAAGAAGCAGATTTACTCCTGCTCAATACCTGCTCAATTCGGGAAAAAGCCCAAGAAAAAGTCTTCCATCAGCTTGGTCGTTGGAAGTTTTTTAAAGATAAAAACCCTGACATCATTATTGGTGTCGGTGGCTGTGTTGCATCCCAAGAAGGGGATTTTATCCGCCAACGTGCGCCGAGTGTTGATATTGTCTTTGGCCCACAAACATTGCACCGTCTTCCAGAGATGATAAACCAAGTGCAAGGGACACGCAGCCCAGTTATTGACATCAGCTTCCCTGAAATTGAGAAGTTTGACCGTTTGCCTGAGCCACGCGCTGAAGGCCCAACGGCATTCGTTTCTATTATGGAAGGCTGTAATAAATATTGTACTTTCTGCGTAGTACCTTATACCCGTGGTGAAGAAGTTAGCCGCCCTTGTGACGATATTTTATTCGAAATCGCACAATTAGCTGCGCAAGGCGTACGTGAAGTCAACTTATTAGGTCAGAACGTTAACGCTTACCGCGGTGAAACCTTTGATGGCGAAATTTGCTCATTCGCAGAATTACTGCGTTTAGTCGCGGCTATTGACGGTATCGACCGTGTTCGCTTTACCACTAGCCACCCAATTGAATTTACTGACGATATCATCGAAGTTTACCGTGATACGCCTGAATTAGTCAGTTTCTTACATCTACCTGTGCAAAGTGGTTCTGACCGCGTTCTCACCATGATGAAACGTGCTCATACTGCACTGGAATACAAAGCCATTATTCGCAAACTGCGCGAAGCGCGTCCTGGTATTCTTATCAGCTCTGACTTTATTGTTGGTTTCCCAGGTGAAACGACTGATGACTTCGAAAGAACGATGAAACTGATTGCTGACGTGAATTTTGACATGAGCTACAGCTTTGTCTATTCCGCGCGTCCTGGCACGCCAGCAGCAGATCTCCCTGACGATGTCACTGAAGAAGAGAAAAAACAACGTCTATACTTATTACAGCAGCGCATTAATCAGCAAGCATTGAGCTTCAGCCGCCAAATGGTGGGTACCGTTCAACGTATCTTAGTCGAAGGAACATCCCGTAAAAATGTTATGGAGCTTTCTGGTCGTACTGAAAATAACCGTGTTGTGAACTTTGAAGGCACGCCAGATATGATTGGTAAGTTTGTGGATGTTGAGATTGTAGACGTCTATACCAACTCATTACGCGGTAAAGTTATTCGTACAGAAGATCAAATGGGCCTTCGCGTTCACGAATCACCAGAATCTGTTATTGCACGCACCCGTAAAGAAGATGAGCTAGGTGTTGGCAGTTTCCAGCCCTAAGCCACAACCATAGGATATTCAGTGACCGAGACAAAAAATTTGCAAATCGCAACACAAGAAATCTTTCTAGAACCCGCAGATAATCAACGTTTAATGAGCCTCTGCGGGCCATTTGACGATAATATCAAGCAGCTAGAACGCCGCCTTGCTATCGAAATTAACCGCCGTGATAACCGCTTTAAGTTATCGGGTAAGCCACTTAATGTACAAGCGGCGAGCAAAATTTTGCGTCAACTGTATGTCGATACCGCGCCTGTGCGCGGTGTTATTCCTGATATCGACCCTGAAAATATTCACTTGGCCATTTTGGATAGCCGCATTTTAGAGCAATCCGCCGAAAGCGTTCCAGACTACGGCAAAGCGGTGAATATCAAAACCAAACGTGGCGTGATAAAGCCTCGCACACCAAACCAAGCGCAATATATTGCCAATATTTTGGACCATGATATTACCTTCGGTATTGGCCCTGCAGGAACGGGGAAAACCTATTTAGCGGTAGCTGCTGCGGTCGATGCCTTAGAACGCCAAGAAGTTCGCCGCATTTTGCTTACGCGCCCTGCCGTTGAAGCTGGTGAAAAACTGGGCTTCTTACCTGGGGATTTAAGCCAGAAAGTCGACCCATATTTACGTCCGCTTTATGATGCGCTATTTGAGATGTTAGGCTTTGAAAAGGTTGAAAAACTGATTGAGCGCAACGTGATTGAAGTTGCCCCGCTGGCATACATGCGTGGTCGTACTTTAAATGATGCATTTATTATTTTAGATGAAAGTCAAAACACCACCATCGAGCAGATGAAAATGTTTTTGACGCGGATTGGGTTTAACTCCAAAGCGGTTGTGACTGGTGATATCACTCAAGTCGACTTACCGCGCGGCAGTAAATCAGGTCTACGCCATGCCATTGAAGTGCTCTCTGGCGTGGATGATTTAAGCTTTAATTTCTTCCACAGTGAAGACGTAGTTCGCCACCCTGTCGTTGCCAAAGTTGTTATGGCCTACGAAGCGTGGGAAGAACAAGATAACAAGCGCCGTCAACAGTTACGTGAAGAAAAAGAACAGCAAAAAGAGCTGGAAAAGCAGGAAAACCAATAAATGAGTGACATCATTCTCGATTTACAAATTGCGTGTGAAAACCCTGAAGGTTTACCTTCTGAAGCACTATTCGAGCGCTGGTTAGCCGCTGTGTTACCAAAATTCCAAGCTCAAAGCGAAGTCACTATCCGTGTTGTCGATGAAGCGGAAAGTCATCATCTCAACCTCACTTATCGTGGAAAAGATAAACCCACTAATGTGTTATCTTTTCCTTTTGAAGCACCACCTGAAATTGAGCTTCCTCTGCTCGGCGATTTAATTATTTGTCGCCAAGTAGTTGAACAAGAAGCTATTGAACAACAAAAAAGTGCCGAAGAACATTGGGCGCATATGGTGGTTCACGGCTGCTTGCATCTGTTAGGTTATGACCATATTGAAGATGATGAAGCTGAAGAAATGGAAGGCTTAGAAACCGAAATTTTGGCTGAATTGGGTTATGAAGACCCCTATCTTGCAGAAAAAGAGTGACCTAACTATAATTTTTTAGGCATCTTTTACGAAGAATGCATTATTTTACAAAAAACTGATGGTAATTTTGCAGATAAACCACCGGTTTTATGCTAAAAAAGAATGAAGTAAGCTGTTTTTATTAACTAACTAACGCTCTAAATACTTTACGTGCTAACTTTTTTGT
>NZ_JAMPNZ010000033.1:0-52882 GCF_028479625.1 Providencia sp. PROV197 | reverse complement strand
GGGTAGCCAAGTGCAGCCAACAACGCTGCAGTTCGAAGTATGACGAGTATTTTTTGAGGAAAAAAAAATTAACCGCCATGAGCGACGATAACTCTTCGAGTAGCGATAACCCTGGTCCTAAGAAAGGGTTCTTTGCACTGTTAAATCACCTTTTCCATGGTGAACCTAAAAATCGTGATGATTTAGTCGAATTAATTCGCGACTCTGAACAAAACGATTTAATCGATCCTGATACCCGTGAAATGCTTGAAGGGGTTATGGATATCGCGGATCAGCGCGTGCGCGACATTATGATCCCGCGTTCCCAAATTGTTACCTTAAAACGTAACCAAACGCTTGATGAGTGCTTGGATGTCATTATTGACTCTGCTCACTCACGCTTCCCTGTTATCAGCGAAGACAAAGACCACATTGAAGGGCTGTTGATGGCAAAAGATTTACTGCCATTTATGCGTACGGATGCCGAGCCTTTTAGTATCGACAAAGTCTTACGCCAAGCGGTTGTTGTCCCTGAAAGTAAACGAGTAGACCGATTACTCAAAGAGTTCCGTTCCCAACGCTACCATATGGCTATCGTTATCGATGAATTTGGTGGTGTTTCTGGTCTTGTGACCATTGAAGATATTTTAGAGTTGATTGTGGGTGAAATTGAAGACGAATACGACGATCAAGATGATGTCGATATTCGCCAATTGAGTCGTCATTCCTATTCTGTCCGCGCACTAACGCAGATTGAAGATTTCAATGAGGCGTTCAATACCCATTTTAGTGATGATGAAGTAGATACCGTTGGTGGCTTAGTCATGCAGGCCTTTGGTCATTTGCCTTCCCGCGGTGAAACCATCACAATAGATAATTATCAGTTTAAAGTTGCTATGGCAGACAGTCGTCGAATTCTTCTGCTTCACGTGAAAATTCCAGACGATGCGCCAGTTCCTACTTTGGAAGAAGAACAGACTTAATGAACTCAACATCTATGTATCAAAGCCAGTGGTTGCGGTTACTGCTGGCTTTATTATTCGGAGCCAGTGGAACACTGGCTTTTTCGCCTTTTGACATCTGGCCTGCTGCGCTACTCTCAATTTTATTTCTCCAGCTACTCACCCTAGAACGTAATACAAAACAATCTTTTGCGATAGGTTTTGCATGGGGCTTTGGCCTATTTGGCAGTGGCGTCAATTGGGTTTACGTCAGTATTGCTGATTTCGGCGGAATGCCAGGCCCAGTCAACGTCTTTATTGTGATTTTATTAGCCGCTTACCTTTCGCTGTATACAGGGCTATTTGGCGGGTTATTGGCTAAATTTGCGCCTAAAGCCAATATTTGGCGTTTGGTTTTTGCCGCTCCCGCCCTCTGGCAAGTCACCGAATTTCTGCGTGGTTGGGTGTTAACAGGCTTCCCATGGCTGCAATTTGGTTATAGCCAAATTGATGGGCCGATGAAAGCACTCGCCCCTGTATTTGGGGTGGAAATGGTTACATTGCTATTATTTAGCATCAGTGGTCTGTTAGTACTCGCTATCTTGCGCCGCAGCTTTGTTGCCCTCACAGTTGCAGCTGTTTTGATTTTTGCCCCATTAATTGCCAAAAATGTGCAGTGGTTCACCCCCCTTGATGGCAAAAAAATGGAAGTGGCACTGGTTCAAGGCAATATTCCTCAATCAATGAAGTGGGAAGCCAGCTTTTTACAAAAAACCAAAGACACCTACATGGAGCTCTCTAGACCGTATATCGGTAAAGCCTCTTTGATTATTTGGCCTGAATCAGCAGTGCCTTCCGTTGAGCTCGATAACCAGACCTGGCTTAAATCTCTCGACCAATTATTAGCGGAGTCAAATACTCAGTTAATTACAGGGATTGTGGATGCAAGGCCAATAGATGGTGAATATACTTTCTATAATACAATCATTGTATTAGGGGATAAAAAACCGTATTTATACCCGTCTAAAAACCGATATAACAAACACCATTTAGTACCATTTGGTGAATATGTACCTTTAGAAGATTTGCTGCGCCCTATCGCCCCTTTCTTTAATTTGCCAATGTCGGGTTTTAGCCGTGGTGATTACGAACAAGCGCAATTAGCGGTTGGCAATATTCATCTGACCGCAGCTATTTGTTATGAGATTATTTTAGGTACGCAGGTCAGGGATAACTTTAAACCAGATAGCGACTACTTACTTACCGTTTCAAATGATGCATGGTTTGGAAAATCCATAGGCCCTTGGCAGCACTTCCAAATGGCGCGGATGCGTTCCTTGGAGTTAGGTCGCCCACTATTACGCTCAACCAATAACGGTATCACAGCAGTGATCAGTGCGGATGGTTCTATTCAAGATATGCTTCCACAATTCAAAACTGCCACGCTTGCTACAGAAGTGACACCAACCACAGGGTTAACCCCTTATGCACGCTGGAGCAACTACCCAATGTGGGGAGCTGTCGTGGTCTTTGGTGTGCTTGGTTTTGCAATGAACCGACGCCGTAAGCACTGAGTTATTAACTGGCCTCAATAGTCAATAAACGTCTATTGAGGCTAGTGATATTAAACTAAGCAATGAGTTGCCCCTGTATATCAGCAATTCCCACCGTTACAATACATCCTGCGTTAAATTGCAAAAAATCCTCTTCAATCCCATCTGAAAAAATCACGCCGTTATCAGGCATTAAAGACTCCAATGCTAACGGGCTATTAGGTTCTATCGTTCCAAATACCCACTTTATACCCGTTGTTTTACTGAGAAATGGCTCTCTCACGCTAAACTGTAACTTGCTATCTCCCCATGCAAATCCACTCGCAAGTGGATGGTTTTTCGTGCCTGTTATAGCCTGAGCCCCCGCTAAAATAGATTGAAACCACCCTGTTGACCCTAGTCCTGTCGAAATAATGATCCCTGAGGACGACTGAAACTCTTGTTCACCTTGCCAGTTAAGGAGATACCGCGCTGATGTATGGCTTTTCGGGCCAATAAATAAGTCATTTACCGCCAATAAAGACTGCCCATCATTCGTTATCGCCTCAGCAAAAGTGACCGACTTTTGCGCCATTTTCCCTTTTAATGTTTGAGTCACGACCTCCTTTAATTGGCCTATTTCAAAAGGTAATAACTTACCATCCCAGCGTTTTGGATCTGGATTGATAGCAATCACAGGCTGCCCCTGCAAGTATTTTAACGTATTCGCGACCAAGCCATCTTGCCCAATCACCACCACAATATCCTGTTTGGAAAATTGATAACTGGGCAATAATTTTCTTTCTAGTAATTGAAATCGACCTAGTGATTTCAGTACTGATTCTGCTTGAACTAATTGTCGCTGGTATAAATCATGTTCAAGCAGATAATCATCAACTTCAACATGGTTATGTTCTAAATAGAATTTCGCTTGCGGCCATGTATTAAAACGTTCAATGAGTTCTTGTAAGCGTGTCTTACGCATAACCAAAACAAAACGTGCATCATCAATTACTTTCATTATTTAGCCCCCTTTTTCATTAATTGACCGAATAAATCAGGGGAGATATTGAGCTCACCTATTTTCCCTGCATTTTGAGCCAGTGATTCAAACGCCATCGCCATCAACTGTTCAGGGCCCATTTTGGCAAGGGCTAACGCTTTTAAGTTCTCCACGGGTAGTTGGCTATAAGCTTTCATTTTTGATTCAATGGCATAAGCATCCGCATCGGATTGAATACGCTGGTTCCCGACACTAAGAGCCACCAATTCTTGGCGTTTCTCTTCAGCATTCACTTGTGCGGCCAGTTCCTCTTGTTCAATTTCAGCCCGCTCACGTAATAATTTACGTTCATTGTCTAACCGAGCTTCTTCGATTTGCTGCTCCTTTGCTTGAACAGAAAGATCGGTTTCTAATTCAGCTTCCTTGATAGTGCGTTCTTGTTCAACGGAGAATTTGCGCCTTGCGTAAATAGCATCATCCGCCTCTTTTAAAATAGACTCCCTCGCCTGCGCTTCAAGTGCTTTCAAGGTTTCTGGCGATGGTGTAATCGCTGCAATAGAGACCTCAAGAATGTCTATTCCTAATGAATTGATAACCGACTGCTCAGTTAACTGCTGGGAAACCAACGTGACTAATGAACGGCTAATTAATAGTGCATCACGTAATGATGTACTTTGGATTTTTGCTTGGATCACTGTTTGTGCTGCTCGTACTACCCTGTCGCTCATCTTTAACGGATCTTCAGATGAATAGCCTTTCCCATCTTTAGTTAAGTTAAAATTTAATACATCGGCCGTTTTTTCAGGCTCTTTGACTTGAAATGAAATTTGCCCCTGTACTCGTAAGCTTTGAAAATCAGCCGTTTGCAGATTAAAAATAAACGGCGCCTCTTGAGCATTGAGAGGCAAAGCGGCTATCGATGTTTTGTCTGCGTTATACCAAAAACTGATCCCTTTGCCTTGCTTACGTACCTTTCCATTCACTGATTGAATAACAAAAGTGGATGAGTCTGCTTTGAAATATTTAAAGTTAATCATAGTGGAACCCTCATTAATGTCTTTATGACCTTAATTAATTATTGTCCTATAGACACAAACAAGTCAAGTATTAAATGTCTTAATGACAATAATTGTTTTTGCGTGTATGATTTAGCCCTATACTTCATCTTTAACGTTGAGTGGTAACAATATGAATGAAAAAGAGTTTCTCGCTAGCTATGACAGAAAAGATTACTTATCACCTTTACTCACTGTCGATGCCGTTTTGTTTACTTACCATGAAAACACGTTGAAGGTATTACTGGTTGAACGAGCAAGTTTCCCCGAAAAAGGGAAATGGGGCTTACCCGGGGGATTTATTGATGAGCAAAGTGATCAAACGTTAGAAGAGACGGTTTTGCGCAAACTAAACGAAAAAACAGGCGTGATCCCCCCTTATATTGAGCAACTTTGTACAGTCGGCAACCACCAACGCGATCCGCGTGGTTGGTCTGTAACAGTGTGCTATACCGCGCTGATCGCTTACCAAGCCTGCAACGCGCATATTGAAACGGTGGACTCCGTCAAATGGGTGGCGATTGATGAGATTGAGCATCTTTCTCTCGCTTTTGATCATCTAGAACTTTACCAACAAGCCAGAGCACGCTTAACACAAAAATCACTGTATTCCATTGTGCCAGGATTTGCCCTTCCCGATGAATTCACCTTAGCAGAATTGCAACATGTGCATGAAGTCTTGATTGGTAAGCCATTGCAAAATAAGTCTTTTAGGCGCCGGCTAGAGCAAGCTGATTTGTTGATTGATACAGGGAAAAAGCGCCATGAGCGCGGCCGACCCGCTAATTTATACCGTTTAAAGCCCCAATCAGCCGATTACCGTTTTATTCGCAATTTAGAGTTTTAGCTATTGATATGCCTGATAAAAATGCTTATCAGGCACTATAAAAGAGATTAGTGGCAAATAGCTGGCGTCACAATGTAGGTGAAAACCAATTTATCTGATTTATGGTAATTGTGTGTGATCCCTTCAGGGAACATTTCATGCAGCATTTTCATGCCAACGTCTTTACCACAATAGTTTTTATCTAAGATTTCACGCATATTTTGCTGCCAGTTCTTTCCTTCCAGAACATTATCAGGGATCCCCTTGATGGTGTACTGATAAAACAGCATACCATTTTGGTTTGCCGTAACTTCCGTCAATAATGTGACGTCGTCAATCAACATCGGTAATGCTTTTGCCATTTCGGTCAAGAAAACCTCTCGTAATAACGTCGGGTCATCGTCTCCTTTGGCATTAAACGCATTAATTTTCTCTTCCGTTGAATTGGCTTTTATTTCATCATAACGCTGTTTTAATTCTGAATTTGCAGTCGTTCCTGATGTTTGTTCAACGGGCTTTTTCTCTTCGGCATCGGGGGAACATCCCGCAATTAATACCGCACCTAGCAATAACCCAACCACTTTTTTGAACACAACCATCCCATCCACCCATTTTATTATTTATATGCCAGATGAGTTTACCACAACGATAAATTAAACTTATAGACGGAAAAGTCCCCTTTTTTAACCCAAAGGGGACAATGAAGATACTAAAATGAGGCCAACCACATGCGCATTTTTAAGCCGTAAGAACTGGTCCAGCCCGAAGTAAAACTGACTAATTCACCGTTATCAATCACCATAAATGTTGGTGTTGCACTAACCCCCACTGCATTGGAAAGCTGCCCGCTAATGTCGTTGATCACAGGAAACGTTAAGTCCTTGCTTTCCATTCCTTTTATTAAACGCGGTGTTTCACCCGAACGTATTGCAACCGAGATAATTGGCATACCTGATTGACTTAAATCGGATACCGTTGGCGATGTTAAATTGCATACCCCACACCATGTTGCCCAGAAATAAACCAATATGGGTTTTTCCTTGCTTAGTTCAGCCAATGAAACGGTCTCACCATTAACCAAAGTGTGTTGCTCCAATAGCACAGGTGCAAGCGCTTGTGGTTTGCGCCACAAGTCCATGACGGTAAAAGCAATAAATAAAATAATCGCCAAAACAATAATTTCTTTAGACCACTTTTTCAGTTTATTCATAAGGTTATTAACCTATTTGTTATCAAATAGTACAAATCTAGAATGTAAGAAACCAAAACATTCAATTGAAATGAATGCCTTGCTATTTATTTAAAATGATTGGTTTTTATCCTCTAAATAATTCGCGTTATGGCTAGGCGGCAAACGAGACTATCGTGGGGAGCATACACAAGTATGTGACCCACGTAGTCGAGAGCAGCCAACAACGCCATAACACGAAGTATGACGAGATAATTTATCCTCTAAATAATTCGTGTTGAGGCTAGGCGGCAAACGAGACTATCGTGGGGAGCATACATAAGTATGTGACCCACGTAGTCGAGAGCAGCCAACAACGCCATAACACGAAGTATGACGAGGATAACCAACAACGCCACAGCGCGAAGTATGACGAGGATAACGAGGATATTATTTGAGCTTAGCTAGCTGCTCCTTCACCACCTCTTCAAACTGCTGTGCATCGATAGCCCCTGGGATCATCTCATCACCCACCAGCGTTGCAGGCGTTCCGTTTACCCCAAGTTTTTCTGCTAACATCATATTTGTACGAATGCCTTCACGGCTTTTCTCACTCGCTTTAAGCTTGTCGTTACCCGTTGCTTTGAGCGCATCTTTGATATTTGCATCTGACAGCATGCCTTGCTTTTGCATAAATTTATGATGCAATGCTTCAAATGCTTTCGGGTCTTCTTGCCAGAGTGTCATGGTTAATTGTGCTGAATCTAACGATGTTTGGCCTTTAAATGGTAAATACTTGATCACCACTGCAACGTCATCTGGGTATTTTTTCACGATATCCATCAGTTGTGGGTCAAAACGTTTGCAATATGGGCAGTTAAAATCGGTAAAGTTAACTAACACCAACTTGGCATCTTTTTTACCTATGCGCGGGCTTGTTGGGTCGTTAAATAAGGCATTGTGCTCGGCTTTTAGCGTTTCTTTCATCTGCGCTTGTTGTTTTTCACCTTGCTTCGCTTGCAGCGCAACAATAGCTTCTTCCAAAATTTCTGGGTTTTCAACTAACGTATCACGTACCAATTTACGCACTTGCGCTTCTTGGTCTGCCGTTAATGGGGCGGCTTGAGCTGTTGCCCCTATCATGAGAGATGAAAATAGAACAGCTAAAATTGTTTTTTTCATTTTGTGGCTCCTTTGGCCTGATTCATAACTGAGATTAACGATTCACGGTCAAGTATTGTTGACAGCACCTCGCCGTCGGCCAAGTTAGGGCCATAAATCTGATTAAAAGGAACTGCGACTTGCCCACGTTTTTGCAAGAACGCAGTAATTTCAGGAGACGGTTTGGTCCAATCTCCACGTAATGCGACAACATCTGGCTCACCTAATAGCTGCTGAATATCATCTCTTAATAGTACATTGTATTTATTTGCCTTGCAGGTAACACACCACTCTGCCGTTACATCAATAAAAACGCGCTTGTTTTGTGCTAGGGCATCGGTAATTGCCTGCTCAGTTAAAGGTTGCCAATTCACTGTATCTTTGACTAATGAGCGACTTCCTGCCTGCTGTCCTTGGGTCATCCAAACAAAAGTGCCCGCAAACAATGTAAATAATACTAAGGGGAAAATAGCCGCTTTTATCCCTTTTTTGATAGCAATAAAGACCACCAGCAAGACTAAGAATATCATGGCAATCGCGGTGGAGTAGGTTGCACCAAAATGAGGAATTAATAAGCTAATTAACCAAAGGCTAGACACTAACATCATCAAGCCAAGCACCGCGCGTAATTTCAGCATCCATGTGCCAGGTTTCGGAAGTAATTTTGCAATAGCAGGAAAAGCGGCAATCAGTAACCAAGGTAAACTCATTCCAATACCTAATGCAGTGAAAATTAACCATAACTCACTCATTGGCGCGGCGAGCGCAAAGGCTACAGCGGTGCCCAAAAATGGTGCAGAACACGGAGTGGCTAATAACGTTGCAAATACGCCTTGCCAGAAATGCCCACTATTCCCCTGTCCCCCCGCTGTCGCGAGGCGTGTATTCGCTTTACTGCCAAGGTTAATTTCGAATAAACCGAATAAATTTGCTGTAAACAATGCGGTAACTAGAACCATAAAACCAATAAACCACGGGTTTTGGAATTGAATTCCCCAACCAACTGCTTGCTGGCCAACACGTAACAGCGTCATCAACAGAGCGAGTAACCAGAAAGAAACTAAGATCCCAGAGGAAGAGAGTAAAAATTGACGACGAATGGTTTTTTGTTCACCCTGTGGCACCATCAATACGGAGCCGAGTTTCATTGCAAGCACAGGAAGAACGCATGGCATCAAATTAAGAATTAGTCCGCCAACGACAGCGAACAAGACCACTTGCCACAACGAAATTGTACTTCCTGCTCCATTTGGGCTAATTGTGCCAGTAAATGGCGTCACTTCACTGCTAATTTGCTGGGAAATGTCACCATCAGTGACCACAAATGATACGGTTTTTCCTGTTAAGTTTGGTGATTCCTCCCCCCAATCATCACTTACATCAATGATTGCGGTAAGGCTATTCCCTGATGTTTTAATCACTGGCACCCCTAAAACAGCGCCATCGACTACATCAGTGAAAATATTTGGTTTAATCCATGCACTACCTGAATTTTTTTGCAGCTCAATAACCAATTTTTCATTGGCAAAACCCGCTTTTGCTTGCTCAACCAAACCACTCGTTGGTGGCACGGCCCCTTTGGCTTGGTTAAAAGCCCACGTAAAATCAGCGGGGGCTGGCTCCGTTAAATCAAGCTCAAAAGGATAATCGGTTAAAATACAGACATTGCTACAGGTCGATAACGTTAAAACACCTGTTAATTTATCGAGTTTGTCTTTGCTAGAGACTGTAATGGGGAAAATAATATCGCCCATATAGCCTTGAGTTGACACCCCAGCCACATCAAAACGCCCAGGTGCGGGCCATTGCCAATCTATTGTATCGACGGGTGTTGACCAAACGATTTCAGGTGCGACGCCCCCTTCTCCCGGTGAGCGCCAATAGGTCTTCCAACCATCATCGAGTTTCACATCCAGCAAAATATCAATTTTGCCATCGTCCTGTTGAGTCGAACTCAGCAAACGCACTTGAGCATGCATTGGGGTGTTATCACTCATCCACCCAGTTTTTGCAGGTTGCAGCCACCCCGTATCCGCAGCCTGTAAGCTGCTCGAAAATAGAGCAAATAAAATCAAAAATGAATTAATTAAAAAACGCATTGTTTCCTCCAGAATAAATTACACCAACGAATTGAAATTCGTTGTGCGCTAATTCCGAAGATTACAAAACTGTAAGTGTCGTCTGACTCTTGGAGGGGCATGCTTTTCTTCATTGTTTGCTCTAGATATAAATAGATTAGTGCAAAATACCATTAATGCAGCTAAAGCAAGAAACATAAAGAAGAAAGGCTCGATAACAGCAGGTAGCAAAGTGATTAATGATTTAGCACTAAGCTCACAACTAGAAAGATGCGTACTGCTATCACTTTGTTCTAATTGAGATTTATCGGTATAGGTAAGGTTAGATCCAGCATGACTTTGTGCGTGAACTAAAACGTTCGGCACAAAAAAATTGGCAAATAGACGCTCTCCGACGGCGCGCTGATTCATACAAATCAATACCATCAGACAGGCGAATATCACTAATCCTTTACCTAATTTTAAATGCCTGTTCATGCGTTTCTCGGTATATCTTCCTGAAATAACACCAATTAAACAACTTTAGCAATAATAACGGTAGAAATCTAACTTTGACTAAAACCGTTATGCCATCTATAAGTTAAATGGAGGTTACATCTTACACAGCAAAACATTCCGTACAAGTAGCATCATCTAACTTTACAAATACATTTCCCTTTTCGATAAACAAAAACTTACCTATCTCTAAAACTCGGCACAGAAATTGCTACATCTTATACAGGAATGAAAGTGGCGATAGTTTGCACCCTAACAGTGCGCGATTATCAGTTTTAAACAATTTTTAGTCGTTATTCACCATATTAGTGCGCTGATTCAAGAATGCACCAAATAATATGCGAGATAGCTCCCGAAATTGAAACAATCCATTTTCATTAGTTAACAAATTTAATTACTTTTTAACAATAATAAAACATACAGCCGATGATCGTGGCGTTATCGAAATCCTCGACACATCAGCAAACATAACACAACAAAACTAACGTCATTCAAGTGTAACCTCGTTCCATGACAGGTCACCTTTGAAATATGACGGGTTTACACCGATGTTCTAAAGGAGCTGTAATTATGCGTATAAGTAAGCTTGTATTATCAATGATGATTTTAGGTGCGACCTGCGCAGTTCAAGCAGACGAGCTAAACGGGACTCTGAAAAAAATCAAAGATAACGGTGTCATTGTTGTTGGTCACCGTGAATCTTCTGTACCGTTTTCCTACTATGACAATAACCAGAAAGTCGTTGGTTATTCACAGGATTACTCAAACGAAATCGTTGATGCAGTGAAGAAAAAATTAAATATGCCAGATCTGCAAGTGAAATTAATCCCAATTACGTCGCAAAACCGTATCCCATTGTTACAAAATGGCACCTTTGACTTCGAGTGTGGCTCAACCACCAATAATATAGAAAGACAAAAACAAGCGGCGTTCTCCAACACAATTTTCGTGGTTGGTACACGCTTACTGACTAAGAACGATTCTGGCGTCAAAGATTTTGCGGACTTAGCAGGGAAAAACGTTGTTGTAACCTCTGGTACAACGTCTGAAATCCTGTTAAATCAATTAAATGACGAAAAAAACATGAAAATGCGCATTATCAGCGCCAAAGACCATGGTGATTCATTCCGTACTTTAGAATCTGGCCGTGCCGTTGCCTTTATGATGGATGACGCACTGCTAGCGGGTGAACGTGCTAAAGCGAAAAAACCTGAAATTTGGGAAATCGTTGGTAAGCCACAAACTGAAGAAGCCTATGGCTGTATGTTGCGTAAAGACGACCCGCAATTCAAAGCACTGGTTGACGAAACTATCGCAACCGCACAAACCTCAGGCAAAGCTGAAAAATCCTTTGATCGTTGGTTTAACCAACCTATCCCACCAAAAAATCTGAATCTGAAGTTTACGTTGTCCGATGAAATGAAAGCACTGTTTAAAGCGCCAAATGACAAAGCACTAAACTAATAAAAAAGACAAACAGGGTGTTACTGGAAGTAAGGGTTGCAAGGCGGTCGTTCCCCGCCTTGCTCACTCTTCACAGTATTCGGGACAATCTAATTGCCCACAGGAAGTCAAAATTATGTCAATTAATTGGAATTGGGGAATATTCCTTCAGGAAGCCCCGTTTGGGAATACCACTTATTTAGGGTGGTTAATATCTGGCCTAGAAGTTACTGTCACACTTTCTATTTGCGCATGGATTATCGCATTCTTAGTCGGTTCATTTTTCGGTATTTTACGTACAGTCCCTAACCGCTTTTTAGCCTTTTTAGGTACCGCTTATGTGGAATTATTCCGTAACGTGCCACTCATCGTGCAATTCTTCACGTGGTATTTAGTGATCCCTGAGCTGCTTCCCCGCTCAATTGGCGATTGGTTTAAAATGGAGTTAGATCCTAACTATCAATTTTTTATTTCTTCAATGTTATGTCTGGGGTTATTTACCGCAGCACGTATGACCGAACAGGTACGCGCCGCAATACAATCACTGCCTAGAGGGCAAAAAAGCGCAGCGTTAGCGATGGGCTTAACCTTGCCACAAACCTATCGTTACGTATTATTGCCAAATGCGTATCGCGTGATCTTGCCACCAATGACCTCAGAAATGTTGAACTTAGTGAAAAACTCTGCCATTGCCTCCACCATCGGCTTAGTCGATATGGCGGCACAAGCAGGTAAGCTGCTCGATTACTCAGCTCACGCATGGGAGTCATTTACCGCAATCACATTAGCCTATGTCGGTATTAACGTCGTCATTATGATTTTGATGGCGCTATTAGAGCGCAAAGTTCGCTTACCTGGCACATTAGGAGGGCGATAAAATGATTTATGATTTTGATTGGAGCTCAATTGCCCCAAGCATGCCCTTCTTAATTGATGGCTTTATTGTAACGGCTAAAATCACATTAACCGCTATTGTAGTGGGGATTTTATGGGGAACCGTCTTGGCGGTCATGCGTTTATCAACTTTCAAGCCAATTAGCTGGTTTGCTGCGCTTTACGTGAATACGTTCCGTTCCATTCCACTCGTTATGGTCTTGTTATGGTTCTATTTAATCGTTCCAAGCTTATTACAAAATGTTCTAGGCTTATCACCAAAAAATGATATTCGTTTGATTTCAGCAATGATAGCCTTCTCTCTTTTTGAAGCGGCTTATTACTCCGAAATCATTCGTGCGGGTATTCAAAGCATTTCCCGTGGACAAGCCTCTGCTGCGTTAGCGCTAGGCATGACACAAATGCAAACCATGAGACTCGTCGTGTTACCGCAAGCGTTTAAAGCGATGGTACCACTGTTATTAACACAAGGTATTGTGTTATTTCAGGACTCATCCCTTGTGTATGTCCTGAGCTTAACCGACTTCTTCCGTACCGCCACAAATATTGGTGAGCGAGATGGCACACAGGTAGAGATGGTACTGTTTGCAGGTCTGGTGTACTTTATTATCAGTTTTGGCGCTTCAATGTTAGTGAATTATCTTAAGAAAAGGACTGTTTCATGATTACCCTGAAAAATGTATCCAAATGGTATGGCCAATTTCAGGTGCTCACAGACTGCACAACTGAAGTTAAAAAAGGTGAAGTTGTCGTCGTATGTGGGCCATCTGGTTCGGGTAAATCCACATTAATAAAAACAGTGAATGGCTTAGAACCTATTCAGCAGGGTGAGATTTTTGTGAATGATATTCAAGTCAATAGCAAAAAAACAGACCTTGCAAAACTACGTTCTAAAGTGGGGATGGTATTCCAACACTTTGAATTATTTCCACATTTATCCATTATTGAAAACTTAACACTGGCGCAAGTTAAAGTGTTAAATCGCGATAAAAAGGAAGCAGAAGCAAAAGGGCTTAAGCTCTTAGAACGAGTTGGCTTAGCAAGTCATGCAAATAAGTTCCCAGCGCAATTATCTGGTGGCCAACAACAGCGCGTTGCTATCGCTCGCGCACTTTGTATGGATCCAATCGCAATGCTGTTCGATGAACCCACATCAGCACTTGACCCAGAAATGATCAACGAAGTGCTAGATGTCATGGTGGAACTCGCCAATGAAGGCATGACCATGATGGTGGTCACGCACGAAATGGGCTTCGCCAAAAAAGTGGCTAATCGCGTGATTTTTATGGATGAAGGGAAGATTGTTGAGGATAGTAAAAAAGAAGAGTTCTTTGCTAACCCGCAATCCGACCGCGCCAAAGATTTCTTAGCGAAAATTTTGCATTAATTTTTTACAGGGAGCCACTTGGCTCCCTCCTCTTCAGATTGCAATTTCACACCGATTCACACACCAAATTGCGATTATCCGCGAATAAAAATCCACAACAACTCGCTGAATTTGAAATAGTTCAAGAAACCACTACCATTTGCCTGACTTTTTAGTTAAGTTGTTTGGTTATCAGAGTAAAATATTCTGACTCCGTTCCCCGAAAAGCAATATCCAGCTTCCCCCGTAGGTTCAGCTAATCAACTATTGTTGTTTTCGGTGAGGATCCGCTATGCTATGCGGATCTTAATTAAGAAAGACATTCACGCTACAAATGTAGCATTTATTCACCATAGGATTATCGGTGCCATGCAAGAACAATATCGTCCAGAAGATATAGAGCCTAAAGTACAGCGTCACTGGGATGAAAAAGCAACTTTCAAAGTGACTGAAGACAACAGCAAAGAAAAATACTACTGCCTGTCCATGCTACCTTACCCTTCTGGTCGACTACACATGGGCCATGTACGTAACTACACCATGGGTGACGTTATCTCTCGTTACCAACGTTTGTTGGGGAAAAACGTTCTCCAACCAATTGGTTGGGATGCGTTTGGTCTACCTGCTGAAGGTGCTGCGGTTAAAAATAACACTGCTCCTGCGCCATGGACTTATGCCAATATTGATTACATGAAAAGCCAGCTTAAAATGCTCGGCTTCGGTTACGATTGGGATCGCGAAGTCACGACTTGTACCCCTGAATATTACCGTTGGGAACAATGGTTCTTCACTAAGCTGTATGAAAAGGGTTTAGTGTATAAAAAAACCTCAGCGGTCAACTGGTGTCCACATGACTTAACCGTTCTGGCTAATGAACAAGTCATTGATGGGTGCTGCTGGCGTTGTGATACCCCAGTTGAGCGCAAAGAAATCCCACAATGGTTCATCAAGATTACTGACTACGCAGAAGAGTTGCTCAACGATCTGGACAAATTGGACGATTGGCCTGAGCAAGTTAAAACGATGCAACGCAACTGGATCGGCCGCTCCGAGGGGACTGAGATCACCTTTAATGTTGCTGACCGCGATGAAACCTTAACGGTTTATACCACTCGCCCTGATACCTTTATGGGTGCAACTTATGTTGCCGTTGCCGCAGGTCACCCTTTAGCAAAAGAAGCCGCTACGAATAATCCTGAATTAGCGCAATTTATTGATGAATGCCGTAACACCAAAACCGCAGAAGCGGATATGGCAACGATGGATAAAAAAGGGATGGCAACAGGCTTATTCGTTGTACATCCATTGACTCAAGAAAAACTGCCAATTTGGGTCGCAAACTTTGTATTAATGGAATACGGTACTGGCGCGGTTATGGCCGTCCCTGCTCACGACCAACGTGACTGGGAGTTTGCTCGCAAATACAATCTGCCAATTAAAGCCGTCATTGCTGATGCAGAAGGCAACGAGCCTGATTTATCCCAAGAAGCCATGACGGAGAAAAACGCACTGATTAATTCAGGTGAATTCAGCGGGTTAGACCATCAAGCTGGTTTCAATGCGATTTCAGACAAACTTGTTGCACTGGGTGCAGGCCAACGTAAAGTCAACTATCGCTTACGTGACTGGGGTGTTTCACGTCAACGTTACTGGGGCGCGCCAATCCCAATGGCAACATTGGAAGACGGCACTGTCGTTCCTGTTCCAGAAGATCAACTGCCTGTGATTTTGCCTGAAGATGTTGTGATGAACGGCATTACCAGCCCGATTAAAGCAGATCCTGAGTGGGCGAAAATGACCATTAATGGTCAACCTGCACTACGTGAAACAGATACCTTCGATACCTTTATGGAATCTTCTTGGTACTACGCACGTTATACTTGCCCTCAATATGATGACGGTATGTTAGACCCAGCCGCAGCTAACTACTGGTTACCTGTAGACCAATATATTGGCGGTATTGAACACGCTATCATGCACTTAATGTATTTCCGTTTCTTCCACAAATTGATGCGTGATGCAGGGCTGGTCAACTCCGATGAACCCGCAAAACGCCTACTGTGCCAAGGCATGGTACTTGCTGATGCATTCTATTACACGGGAAGCGATGGACAACGTGTTTGGGTTTCCCCTGCTGATGCCATTGTTGAACGTGATGACAAAAACCGTATTACTAAAGCTGTAGACAATGAAGGCCATGAACTGGTTTATACTGGTATGAGCAAAATGTCTAAGTCTAAAAATAACGGTATTGACCCACAATTAATGGTCGAAAAATACGGCGCAGATACGGTTCGTTTATTCATGATGTTTGCAGCACCGCCTGAGCTAACCCTTGAATGGCAAGAGTCTAGCGTTGAAGGCGCCAACCGCTTCGTTCGCCGTGTTTGGCGTTTAGTGCATGAACATTCTCAAAAAGGCGCAACATCTCCTTTAGATATCAGTGCATTAACGACAGAGCAAAAAGACTTACGCCGTGACCTACACAAAACAATCGCTAAAGTCTCTGATGATTTTAGTCGCCGTTATGCATTTAACACGGCAATTGCCGCGATCATGGAGTTCTTGAACAAATTAGTCCGTGCTCCACAAGAAACCGAGCAAGACCGTGCATTAGTCCAAGAGTCTCTCGAAGCCATTACACTGATGCTGTCACCTATTATCCCACATGCTTGCTTTGAAATGTGGAAAGCTTTGGGTCATCAAACAGACATCGATTTCGCACAGTGGCCTGTTGCTGATGAAAAAGCCATGATTGATGACACTAAGTTGGTTGTCGTTCAAGTCAATGGCAAGGTGCGTGGTCGTATTACCGTTCCAGCCGATGCGACACAAGAATTTGTCTTAGAAATGGCGCAACAAGAGCCTAGCGTGTCAAAATACCTTGAAGAGGTGAGTATTCGCAAAGTAATCTATGTTCCAGGCAAATTGCTTAACCTTGTTGTAGGTTGATATTAGGCTGTTGGCTGATAAGGAGGCCAGGTGCGTTATCTAATAACTTTATTTTTGAGTCTTGCGGTACTCGTTACCGCAGGTTGCGGTTTTCGTTTACAAGGAACAACGCAAATTCCTGAAGAATTGAAAACATTGCAGCTGAGTTCAAACGATCCATACGGCTACCTTACACGTGCCCTTCGGGAACAATTGCGACTCAATAACGTGACGATCCTCGAAACAGGCAACGCGAGCGTCCCTATTTTGAAAATCACAAGTTCCAGTGAAAACACTGAAACTGTATCGATTTATCAAGATGGTAAAGCTGCTGAGAAACAATTAACGTTCACGATGAATGCGCAGGTTTTAATGCCAGATGGTGCAATATACCCGCTGCAAAGCCGTGTAGAACGTACTTTCTTTGACAACCCATTAGAAGCACTTGCAAAAGATGCGGAAAAAGAGATTGTTAAGCAAGAAATGCAAGAGCAGGCGGCACGCAATATCGTCCGCAAGTTACTGTTGGTTCACTCAGCTGAACTTGAAAAAGCGAAAGCTCAAGCCGCTGAAGCTAACACGCAACCATAATGACGCGTATTTACCCTGAACAGTTGGCCTCTTCGTTACAAGAGTCTCTAAGAGGCCGCTATTTAATTTGGGGCAATGAGCCCCTTCTTCTTCAAGAAAGTCAGGATGCGATTCGTAAAGCCGCTATTGAGCAAGGGTTCGAAGAGCATTTTACTTTTGCCCTTGAGCAAAACACGGATTGGGATGAAATTTTTAGCTTGTGCCAAGCACTGAGCTTATTCGCCAGCCGTCAAACACTCACTTTACTGCTCCCCGAAAATGGCCCAAATGCGGCAATGGCGGAAAAATTAAACCAGCTTTCTCAATTATTGCACGCCGATTTACTGTTGGTGCTGCGTGGGCACAAGTTAACCAAAGCCCAAGAAAACAGTGCTTGGTTTAAAGCTATTAGCCAAGATGCGATTTATGTCAGCTGTTTAACGCCTGAATACCAACGCTTGCCTCAATGGGTGTCTAAGCGCGCATACAATATGCGGTTATCCCTCGAAGCTGAAGCAAACCAATTGCTTTGCTATTGTTATGAAGGGAATCTTTTGGGGTTAGCTCAAGCTCTTGAGCGACTTTCATTACTCTACCCCGATGGCAAATTGACCTACCCACGAGTTGAAAGCGCGGTGAATGATTCCGCACATTTCACCCCTTTTCATTGGGTTGATGCCCTATTAGCGGGGAAATCTCGCCGCTCATGGCATATTCTTGAGCAACTTCAACATGAAGATGTTGAACCTGTTATTTTATTGCGCTCAATCCAACGAGAATTAATGCTGTTGATCACCTTAAAACGCCAATCAGCGACTACACCTTTAAAAACCTTATTTGACCAACACAAGGTCTGGCAGAACCGCCGTGGCGTGATGACTGAAGCTTTGCAACGTTTAAGTTTGCATCAATTACAATCTGCACTCATGTTATTAACTCAAGCAGAGGTTCACATTAAACAAGACTTTAGCCATTCTGCATGGCCCGATCTTCAATCCCTGTCTATGTTGCTGTGTGGCAAATCATTTGCAGAGAATTTTATTCATGGTTAATCAGCTTGCTTTTCAAAAAAAAAATACGGGTCTGCAAGCCTTATTTGGCGGAACATTCGACCCCATCCATTATGGTCATTTGCGCCCTGTTCAAGCACTCGCAAAGCAAGTTGGGTTACAAAAGGTTCTTTTGCTACCAAACCACGTTCCGCCTCATCGCCCGCAGCCTGAAGCAAGCCCATCCCAACGATTAGAAATGGTAAAATTAGCCATTCAAGGTAATCCGTTATTTACAATTGATACACGGGAACTCGAAAAAAATTCGCCATCTTATACCATTGAAACATTGACAGAATTACGCCAAGAAAAGGGCTCGACGCAACCTTTAGCGTTTATTATTGGGCAAGACTCATTACTTTCCATTAATACCTGGCACGGGTGGGATAAAATATTAGATAACTGCCATTTACTGGTTTGCTCACGTCCAGGGTATGCAACACAATTTACTGCCCCGAAAATGCAAGCATGGCTTTCACAACATAAAACAGCCCAGCCCGAAAAATTGCGCAGTACACCCCACGGTTATATTTTTTTAGGGGATACACCGCTTATTAATATTTCCGCTACAGAGATACGCCAAAAATTAATTGCAGGTGATAGCTGCCGTGATTTAATTCCTGAAGCTGTTTTACAGTATATTCACCAGCAAGGTCTTTACCAACGATAAGGCCTTTCTCTTAATACATTACAGTTAGGGTAAGGCGCAAAGAAATATTGTCCCTTCAGGTAGTCATCGGGATATTGTTGTAGCAATTGCTGCATCATCATTAATGGCCGATTAATGGGCAAATAACCTTCTCGATAATCATTAATTAACAACAACAATCGTTTTTTCTCGTCTTGAGTTGCTTTATGTTTAAAATAGCCTTGCATATGGCTAAGTGCATTTACTTGAATATTTTTAGGCGCTACGGTTGCAAATATTTCCATCAAGCTCGCTTTATATTGATTAAAAAATAACGTCAAATTACTGCCTTTGCGAATAGTCGCCACTAGACGACCTGTTAATTGATACCCCACAGGGGAGTACGCCATAATCAAATATTTATGACGACCATGAAATTGAATTATTTCATGATGAGTTAACCGCTGTTGCAAATATTCAAGCCGTTGCAAGGTATATAATTGCGTTAAAAAAGCATCCCAGTGGGGTATATCTTGCAATTTATCTCCCGTTAAAATAGGTATATTCGCAGGAAATAACCCGATTAATTCGGATAGATTCGATAATGAACAGACCACTCCCAACGCCCCCGCTGTACAAGAAACACTCGATAGATTGGTTATGGATTCCACAATAGGAGCGATGTCATCCTGTATTTCTATCGGGAGGTGATTAATCCCTTCAAACATAAACACTTGAGGCTTAATTATTTGCACTCTGTTCATCCCATTCTAAAATATTTGTTAGGGTAAAAATTTCTTTTGTTATTTTGTAAAGTTAACACAAACTTCTTGCCCAAATGAGCAGATATCCCTATAAATTTCACTTCAAAATGAATAAAAAAGAATTTAGCCGATTTTTCTTAAAATCTAGGGTAAAATGACTCTGCTGAAAATGAGTCTAATTCGTTTATTGGCAGCAAACTATTTGTCTATAAACTACAAACAGTATTTAACATCATATTCTGTTTGTTTGAATAAAAGGTGAACCTTTTGCAAGGAACTGAACTCCAAAAATTTATTATCGAAAGTCTCGATGATGCGAAAGCCGAAGATATCATCACTATCGATGTTCAAGGGAAATCAAGTATTACCGATCAGATGATCATCTGCACAGGAACCTCAAGCCGCCATTTGATGTCCGTCGCTGACAGGTTGATTGACGCTTGCCGTAAAAACGGGTTAATGCCGTTAGGTGTTGAAGGGCAAGGAATTTCTGATTGGATTGTTGTTGATCTTGGCGATGCCATCGTTCACATCATGCAAGATGAAAGTCGCCGTATGTATGAATTAGAAAAACTCTGGAGCTGAGGTTGAAATTACAGCTCATTGCCGTTGGAACAAAAATGCCGGACTGGGTTCAGACCGGCTTTATGGATTATCTCCACCGATTTCCTAAAGATATGCCGTTTGAACTAACGGAAATTCCGGCAGGAAAACGTGGAAAAAATGCCGATATCAAGCGTATTTTGGAAAAAGAAGGCGAGTTAATGCTTGCCGCAGTAGGAAAAGGTAATCGCATTGTCACACTGGATATTCCAGGTGACCGCTGGGATACCCCCAAACTCGCTGTCCAACTTGATAAATGGAAACAAGATGGTCGAAATGTCAGCTTGTTGATTGGTGGTCCCGAAGGCCTTGCCCCTGCTTGCAAAGAAGCAGCGGAGCAAAGTTGGTCATTGTCACCACTTACGCTACCACACCCTTTAGTTCGAGTCCTTGTTGCCGAAAGTCTTTATCGGGCATGGAGTATTACGACTAATCACCCTTACCACAGGGAATAGTCAGGTTTTAATATGTTCAAAATGGCAATGGGATGAAAACACAACGCACCCCTTTTCGCGACCATACCGCTGAATCTGTCTTATTTATTCGCCGAGCGCTTATTGCCTTCGGCGTGATTGTTATTTTGACTGCCATTCTTGTCACCAATTTGTATCATCTGCAAATTGTTCGTCATGAAGATTATCAAACTCGTTCAAATGATAACCGAATCAAATTAGTCCCTATTGCGCCAAGCCGCGGAATTATTTATGACCGACGAGGAACACAACTTGCGCTTAACAGCACATTCTATCAACTAGAAATCATTCCTGAAAAAGTCGATGATTTAAAAGAAACACTTGAAAAATTACGCAATGTTGTCGATTTAACCGATGAAGATATCACTAACTTTGAAAAAGAGCGTAAACGTTCACGCCGTTTTACCTCTATTGCACTGAAAACTCAACTTAATGAAGTACAAGTAGCGCGCTTTGCAGTTAATCAATACCGCTTTCCTGGTTTAGAGGTCAAAAGCTACCAGCGCCGTTCTTACCCTTATGGATCCGCATTAACTCACGTGATTGGCTACGTCGCAAAAATTAACGATAAAGACGTAGAACGCTTGGATAAAGAAGGCGTATTGCCAAACTATGCTGCGAGCCACGATATTGGAAAATTAGGCATTGAACGCTTTTACGAAGATATCTTGCACGGTAAAACAGGCTATGAAGAAGTCGAGGTCAATAGCCGCGGTCGCGTGATCCGCCAGTTACATGAGCAACCGCCTCAAGCAGGGCGTGATATCTATCTCACTATCGACCTAGAACTACAAACTTATATCGAAAAACTGTTAACCACCAGCCGCGCCGCTGTCGTCGTAACCGACCCTCGCAATGGCGAAATACTGGCTTTGGTATCAAACCCGAGTTATGACTCAAACTTGTTTGTTAATGGTATCTCGAACAAAGATTATCAGGCGTTGCTAAATAACCCAGATAGACCGCTTATTAACCGCACCACTCAGGGGCTCTATCCTCCTGCATCAACGGTAAAACCATTTATTTCGGTTGCTGCCCTAAGCGAAAAAGTGATCACACCGAATACCACCATTTTTGACCCTGGCTGGTGGCAACTTCCTGGCTCAGAAAAACGTTACCGTGACTGGAAACGTTGGGGGCACGGTAAATTAAATGTTGTTAAATCGATTGTTGAATCAGCGGATACTTTCTTCTATCAAGTCGCTTATGATATGGGGATAGACCGTCTTTCTGCGTGGATGACGCGTTTTGGTTTCGGAGAATACACAGGCATTGACCTTGCGGAAGAACGTTCAGGTATCATGCCAACCCGAGAATGGAAACAAAAGCGTTATAAAAAACCCTGGTATCAAGGGGATACAATTCCTGTTGGAATAGGACAAGGCTACTGGACAGCAACACCAATCCAAATGTCTAAAGCATTGATGACGTTAATCAATGATGGCCAAGTCAAAACCCCTCACCTGCTGTATGGCACGAAACTGGGTAACGCAATGGTGCCTTATGAAGATAAGGAAACCAAGCAAATTGGTGACATTCATTCGGGATATTGGGAACTGGCTAAACACGGTATGTATGGTGTCGCAAATGCGCCGAACGGTACGGGTCGTCGCAGCTTTATTGGCACCCCCTATAAAGTGGCTGCCAAATCAGGAACAGCACAGGTTTTCAGCTATGAAACCTATAATGCAAGTAAGCTGGCAGAACATTTACGTGACCACAAATTAATGATTGCTTATGCACCTTATGATAAGCCAACAATTGCTGTCGCGATTATTTTAGAAAACGGCGGTGCAGGTCCAGCAGTTGGTGATATTGTTCGCCAAATATTTGACCATGTCCTGCTTGGCGATAACCGAACTGAAGTTGTCTCATCAGCAGCAGGTGTGGGGGAAGATCGCTAATGCGTGTTTTAAGAACCTTTTTTATGAGCAATAAAGATTATGACTGACGATAAGAGAAAAAATTCATTATCAACGCGTCTGCACATAGATGTACCTATGTTATTGATCATTATTGCATTACTTGCTTACAGCGCGTTTATCATGTGGAGCGCTAGTGGGCAAGACCCTGAAATGATGGAAAGAAAACTTGGGCAAATTGCCACAGGTTTTATTGTCATGATTGTGATGGCACAAATTCCTCCTCGGATGTATGAAAGTTGGGCGCCGCACTTATTTATTTTTTGCGTGATTTTACTGATTTTTGTAGATGTGTTCGGGCAAATAAGTAAAGGGGCTCAACGTTGGTTAGATTTAGGCTTTGTACGTTTTCAGCCATCTGAAATCGCTAAAATAGCCGTTCCTCTGATGGTAGCGCGCTTTATGAACCGCGATTCGTGCCCGCCTTCATTTAAAAATACACTGATTGCCTTAATACTGATTTTTGTTCCAACACTACTCGTTGCCGCACAGCCTGACCTTGGAACCTCTATTTTAGTCGCGGCTTCAGGGCTGTTTGTTCTCTTTCTTGCGGGGATGAGCTGGCGGCTTATCGCCGTTGCAGCCATCGCACTTGCCGCCTTTATTCCGCTATTATGGTTCTTCTTGATGCATGATTATCAAAGAGCTCGCGTGATGATGCTACTCGATCCTGAAACAGACCCGTTAGGTGCTGGCTACCATATCATTCAATCTAAAATCGCCATTGGCTCTGGTGGGCTCATGGGCAAAGGTTGGTTACATGGTACGCAATCTCAACTGGAGTTCTTACCAGAAAGGCATACCGACTTTATTTTTGCTGTACTGGCAGAAGAACTGGGTTTGGTTGGTGTTCTTATTCTTTTAGGTCTCTATATACTGCTAATCATTCGTGGGCTGTATATCGCCGCGAGTGCACAGAATACGTTTGGCCGAGTGATGGTTGGCGGTTTGATCTTAATCCTTTTTGTTTATGTATTTGTTAATATCGGCATGGTAAGTGGTATATTACCCGTTGTTGGCGTCCCCCTCCCCTTGGTGAGTTATGGGGGGTCTGCCTTAATTGTATTAATGGCTGGGTTCGGTATTATCATGTCGATACATACACACCGAAAATTTCTATCCAAAAGTTTATAAAATGAGGCTTAGTATGCGTTTACAATGGATAATGCTTGGCATCACTGCCGCGCTACTCAGTGGCTGTGTGACAGAAGACGTTAAACAGGCACCACAAGTGCCGACAAATGTGCCAACACAAGATGTATTAGGTGCAGAGCCTCATTATGAGCCATATCATCCGACGGCAAATAACGACTATTCCCGTAATGGGCAACAATATCAAATTGTTCGCGATCCAGCTCAGTTTTCACAAGTCGGTTATGCATCAATTTACGGTGCTGAATCGACTGGCAATATGACCGCAATTGGTGAGCGCGTAAACCCCGTTGAATTAACAGCTGCACATCCTACGCTACCAATCCCAAGCTATGTTCGCATTACCAATATGATGAATGGCCGTATGATGGTCGTTCGTGTTAATGACCGTGGCCCTTACATCCCAGGTAAAAGTATTGCAGTTTCCCGCGCAACGGCAGATCGCTTAAATTTAATGCCGACAACAAAAATCAAAATTGATGCAATTTCAGTTGCACAAGATGGCAGTTTATCTGGTGCAGGTACCGTTGGCTCCAACTTTGTCAAACAAAGCTATGCCCTGCCAGGACGTCCACAATTAGGTTCAGGCCCAATGGGCACACCTGTAATGGAAAATTTACCAACGCCAGAAAATGCACTGCCAGTTCAACAACCTAAAGAACCAATGCAACCCACCATGCCTGACATGAGCTTGCAAACACCAACGCCTACACCTGCGCCTCAAGCTGCGAGTGAAGAAGCGGTACCTGAACGCGGCTTTTTAGTTCAAGCAGGGGCAATTAGTAGCCAAACCAATGCACAATCGATGCTAAATGAGTTAAAAAACCAGTTTAATGTGCCTGGTCGTCTCCAACCTTACAATGGAATTTACCGCGTACAATTAGGGCCATTTAGTACAAGACAACAAGCTGTCGAGGTTCAAGGGCGTTTGCAGTCCGAACGCAACCAAGCTTCGATGGTTATCGCACCTTAAGGCTTCAAATATGTGAAGAGGAAAGAGATAACACCACTTCACATATGAAAAAGATAAAATGCAATAAAATGATTGGCGCAATGTAAAAGGGGCTTTTTTGTTCACTCACTCTTTTGCTACACTGCGCCTCCTTGTGTTAACCGAATTTCGGATGTAATGGTACAACCATGAATAATGTCGCTCCATCACGCATTGTGCGTCACACTGTGCTGGGTTCTGCACTGCTGCTTTTGACTGCCAATATTGCAACTGCTAATGAAACTTTTCCAAATACCTCAATTCCTGCGGCACCACCAATTGATGCAGAAGCTTATATTCTGATTGATTATAATTCAGGAAAAGTCCTCGCTGAAAGTAATGCAGATCAGCGCCGTGATCCTGCTAGTTTAACCAAAATGATGACGAGCTACGTGATTGGTCAAGCGATTAAATCAGGTAAAATTGGTGCGAATGACATGGTCACGGTAGGTGAAGATGCATGGGCAACAGGAAATCCTGTGTTTAAAGGCTCCTCATTGATGTTTTTAAAACCAGGCGATCGCGTCAGTGTTTCTCAGTTAACGCGCGGTATTAACCTGCAATCAGGTAACGATGCCTGTGTCGCGATGGCGGATCATATCGCGGGTGATCAAACCAATTTCGTTCAGCTAATGAATGGCTATGTGAATAAACTGGGCTTGAAAAATACCCATTTCCAAACGGTTCATGGTTTGGATGCCGATGGGCAGTATAGTTCAGCACGAGACATGGCACTGATTGGCCAAGCACTCGTACGTGATGTCCCTGAAGAATATGCTATCTACAAAGAAAAAGAGTTTACCTTTAACAATATCCGCCAAACAAACCGTAATGGCCTGTTATGGGATAAGAGCCTCGCAGTTGATGGGATCAAAACGGGTCACACTAATGCCGCAGGGTACAACCTAGTTGCCTCTGCAACTGAAGGTGACATGCGTTTAATTTCTGTCGTTATGGGCGGCAAAAGTAGCAAAGGCCGTGATGCAGAAAGTAAAAAATTATTAACTTATGGCTTCCGTTTCTATGAAACAGTAAAACCACTGCAAGCAGGGGTCGATTTTGCCAGTGCACCCGTCTGGTTTGGTGATGAAAACGAGGTCAAACTCGGTGTTGTCGAAGATCTCTACCTGACTATACCGCGTGGTCGTTTAAAAGACTTGAAAGCCAGCTATGAACTATCCACTACAGAGCTGCAGGCCCCATTAACAAAGGGCCAGCAGGTGGGGACAATTAGCTTCCAACTAGATGGCAAAACTATCGAGCAGCACCCATTAGCGGTGCTGAAAGATGTTGAAGAAGGTGGTTTTTTCAGTCGCCTAATCGACTATATTAAACTGTTATTCCATCGCTGGTTCGGCTAGCCCTTGAAACGAAAATAAGTCATCCCCATATAGTAAGTATCAATATGTTTGTTGGATGAAGACAACTCATTGGCTGGTTTGATACCAGCCAATCTTTTTCAACCAGCGACACAATTTAAAAAAAATTAGGAGTGCCCATGAAAACGAAATTAGGTGAACTGCTTGAGTTCCCATGTCCATTAACTTACAAAGTAATGGGCTTGGCACAGCCTGAACTGGTTGATCAAGTGATTGAAGTGGTTCAACGCCACGCACCAGGTGATTATGCCCCTGATGTCAAACCAAGCAGCAAAGGTAATTATCACTCAGTGTCGATTACCATTAATGCCACCCATATTGAACAAGTTGAAACCTTGTATAGTGAATTAGGTGCATTAGAATTAGTGAAAGTTGTTCTTTAATGAACACTTAACTGACAAGCCGAATAGCATCACTGCTGTTCGGCTTTTTTGTTTTATGGGTTAGATAAATAACAAATTAATAACAAAGCAAACTGGAGATATGCTTTTTGCGGAGTTATACTGCCTTCATTTGAACCGTTGGACACAAAATTTTGTCAGACAGAAGCATCATCATTCGCCAACTTGGCCATGCACCTTATCAAACGGTTTCTGATGCCATGCACCAATTTACTGAGTGTCGCACCGCAAAAACCCTTGATGAAATTTGGCTTGTTGAGCACCCGCGTGTTTTCACTCAGGGGCAAGCAGGGAAAGCTGAACATGTTTTAGCTCCTGGAGATATCCCTGTCATTCAAAGCGATAGAGGCGGCCAAGTCACCTATCATGGCCCTGGTCAGCAAGTCATGTATGTTATGCTTGATTTAAAGCGCAATAAAATTGGCGTACGTGAACTAGTCACTGCGCTGGAAAACACGGTGGTAAACACTCTAGCCCATTTTAATATTGAAGCTTACCCTCGCCCTGATGCCCCTGGTGTTTATGTTAATGGGGAAAAAATTTGCTCTCTTGGGTTACGCATTCGCCAAGGTTGCTCATTCCACGGGTTAGCATTAAATATTGATATGGATCTTGAGCCGTTTAACCGTATAAACCCGTGTGGTTACAGTGAGTTGAAAATGACTCAAGTCTGTGACCTCGCCCCCAAAGTGTCATTATCTGATGTTCAGCCTGTGCTAATTAGCCAATTCTGTGACACACTGGGATTTCATATTGTTCAATAATAATGCTATAATTTTTTAACATTTTTAAAAAATTTTTTAATGGGTGAGTTACGGCGCTCCCTGTATTTTGTTTAGAATTAGAACTTATCCATCAGCATAAAAGATAACTGGAACCGTCATATTATGAGTAAACCAATTCAGATAGAACGCGGAATTAAATATCGTGACGCCGACAAAATGGCGCTGATCCCTGTCAAAAATGTGGTGACTGAACGCGAAGAAATTCTACGCAAACCTGACTGGATGAAAATTCGGCTTCCCGCTGACTCAACACGTATACAAGGTATCAAAGCAGCGATGCGCAAAAATGGCCTTCACTCCGTATGTGAAGAAGCCTCCTGCCCAAATCTATCTGAATGCTTTAATCATGGTACAGCTACCTTTATGATCTTAGGGGCTATTTGTACCAGACGCTGTCCATTCTGTGATGTTGCCCACGGCCGTCCTAACGCACCCGATGCAAATGAGCCTGAAAAATTAGCGCAAACGATCAAAGACATGGCATTACGTTATGTGGTGATCACCTCTGTTGACCGCGACGATCTGCGTGATGGTGGCGCACAACATTTTGCGGATTGTATCAGTGCTATTCGCGAGAAAAGCCCATCGATTAAAATCGAAACCCTAGTCCCCGATTTCCGTGGCCGTATGGATCGCGCATTAGAAATCTTAACGGCAACACCACCTGATGTGTTTAACCACAACCTTGAAAACGTGCCACG
Organism: Providencia sp. PROV197; assembly: GCF_028479625.1. Lineage (NCBI taxonomy): Bacteria > Pseudomonadati > Pseudomonadota > Gammaproteobacteria > Enterobacterales > Morganellaceae > Providencia > Providencia sp. PROV197. The sequence goes on along the minus strand of NZ_JAMPNZ010000033.1, from coordinate 24,592 downwards.
TGTTTATCGCCAAGTTCGCCCGGGTGCAAATTATGAATGGTCACTGAAATTACTCGAAAAATTCAAAGAAGCTCATCCTGATATCCCAACCAAATCAGGTTTGATGGTTGGCCTTGGTGAGACTAATGCTGAAATCATTGAGGTTATGCGGGATTTACGTCGCCATGGCGTAACCATGCTGACCCTTGGGCAATACTTGCAGCCGAGCCGTCACCATTTACCTGTAAAACGCTACGTAAGCCCTGCTGAGTTCGATGAGATGAAAGAAGAAGCGATGGCAATGGGCTTTACCCATGCAGCTTGTGGGCCTTTTGTACGCTCATCTTACCATGCTGACTTGCAAGCTAAAGGCGAAGAAGTGAAATAAGTACTCAATTTATTCATTTAGTCACCTAGAGACCTGATTTGGGAAACCGAGTCAGGTTTTTTATTGCCAATCATTCCTCAGTTTTTTCCATAAAAAAACTCGCTCCAGTTAACTAGAGCGAGTTTACAGCTGTTCGTTTCTGATTGTTAATTGTTTAAATTACAGAGAGACAACGTTAACAGCAGATGGGCCTTTAGCACCTTCAGTGATTTCAAATTCAACTTTCTGGCCTTCCGCTAGGGTTTTGAAACCGTCGCTAGCAATCGCAGAAAAGTGAACAAAAACATCTTTGCTGCCATCTTCTGGAGTGATAAAACCAAAACCTTTAGATTCGTTGAACCACTTAACGTTACCTTTAACTTTAGACATCAAATTATTACCTTTAAAATAAAATAGACACACCATCTGTATCAAGCTCAGTACATCAGATCTCTGAGTTACTTGTCTACAACCTAGATCACGAAAACCAACTAAAATGATAAAAATATATTATTTATTGGTTATTTCCGCTCTGCTTTCGCCAATTATTCTTATCAATAGCAATTAATCCAACTAATAGTATCACCTATAGCGAATTATTTAGATTTTACTTCTCATGTAATAGCAGCCAATCTTTAATATCTAATCCCCCCGTGTATCCCACTAACTTACCATCATGGCCTAACACACGGTGACAGGGCACGATTAATGAAATGGGATTACGTGAATTTGCCATTCCCACCGCACGGCAATAATTGGCAGAGCCTAACTTCAACGCTAAATCCTTATAACTCCAACGCTCCCCATAAGGGATCCCACATAGATGCTTCCATACTTTCTTTTGGAACTCTGTGCCATGGGGGTTTAACGCCACCGTAAACGTTTTTCTTTTGTGGTTAAAATATTCTTTTAATTCTTTAGCACACAGTTTGGAGTGCTCGTTTTTACTCTCTTTTTCTGTTTTTTCATCAACAAAATAGAGGCTCGTGATCCCTTCGTCATCCGCCGTAATATGGACCCACGGCTTAGGAAATTTATCTGGTGTCGCTAAATATTGATGGTACATAGTATCTCCTTAAAAGGATTCATTTACCTGATTGTATATACAGTTATAGAGTAAATTATTTCTACATTGCAATGCTATTTTTTCTTAGTGTGGCAAACGGAATCATCAAATACCCCATTTTTTTTATTTTCAATATAAATAACAACCTAGCAGATAATTAGAATAATTATCATTCAATATTCACTATTCACTATATATTGTGTGGTTGATAAATTTTCAATCTATATATAGTCTTTGAGTATCACATGCCAAGATGCTCTTAGAAATTTAAAAGGTGAATATGATGAATAAGATTACCATTTATAGTAAGCCCAACTGCGTTCAATGTAATGCCACCTATCAAGCCTTAGACCGCAAGCAAATCGCTTATCAGATAATTGACTTAACAAAAGATACCCAAGCGCTTGAATTAGTTAGAAAGTTAGGTTACCAACAGGTACCAGTTGTTGTTGCGGGTGACAAACATTGGGCTGGTTTTCGTCCCGATATGATAAGCCTTCTTGCCGCATAGGAAATCCCATGAAAACGGAATCACTCATCTATTTTTCAAGCCGCTCAGGCAATTGCCATCGGTTTGTTGAAAAATTGGGCTTGCCTGCAACGCGCCTCCCAATCGGGCCACAAGAAATGAGCCCTATTGCCACAAAACCTTATGTTCTACTGCTTCCAACCTACGGTGGCGGTGGCACAAAAGGCGCGGTGCCAAAAGAAGTGATTCAGTTTTTAAATATCGAGGAAAACCGTTTATTCCTTCGTGGTGTGATTGCTGCGGGGAATACTAACTTTGGCGATGCTTACGCAATTGCGGGGGATATCGTCGCACAAAAATGCCGTGTGCCTTACCTCTATCGCTTTGAACTCTTAGGTACTGCAAAAGATGTTCAGTCGGTTAAAGATGGCCTACAAACGTTCTGGCAACATGCCCACAACGAGAGCTTTTCATAATGGATACAATACAAAATAATACTGAAGTTGATTACCATGCCCTGAATGCCATGCTGAATTTATATAACAGCGAAGGTCATATTCAGTTTGATAAAGATAAAGAAGCTGCACACCATTATTTCCGCCAGCATGTTAATCAAAACACTGTATTTTTCCATGATTTAAAAGAAAAACTAGATTTTCTTGTTCAAGAAAATTACTACGAAAACGATATATTGCAGCAATACCGTTTTGACTTTATTAAGTCACTGTTTCAGCAAGCCTATGCGCATAAATTTCGTTTCCAAACCTTTCTTGGCGCATTCAAATACTACACCAGCTATACGCTGAAAACTTTTGATGGAAAGCGCTATTTAGAACGCTATGAAGACCGTGTTTGCATGGTGGCATTAACTTTAGCACAAGGCTCAGAATCACTGGCTAAATTGTATGTCGATGAAATTATTACGGGCCGTTTCCAACCCGCTACGCCAACATTTCTCAATTGCGGGAAAAAACAGCGAGGCGAATTAATATCCTGTTTTCTATTGCGTATAGAAGACAATATGGAGTCTATCGGGCGTTCTGTCAATTCCGCACTCCAACTATCCAAACGGGGTGGCGGAGTTGCCTTTATGATGACCAACTTACGCGAACAAGGCGCCCCAATAAAATTGATTGAAAACCAATCTTCTGGTGTGGTTCCTGTGATGAAAATGTTGGAAGACGCCTTTTCCTACGCGAATCAATTGGGCGCTCGTCAAGGTGCAGGAGCCGTGTATTTACATGCGCATCACCCTGACATTATGCGTTTTCTCGACACAAAACGGGAAAATGCAGATGAAAAAATACGCATAAAAACTTTATCCCTTGGCGTGGTGATCCCAGACATTACTTTTCAGTTAGCCAAAAATAACGAAGATATGTACTTATTCTCACCTTACGATGTACAACGTATTTATGGCGTTCCCATGTCTGAAATCAGCGTCTCTGAAAAATACGCTGAAATGGTGGATAACAAAGCTATAAAAAAATACAAAATTAATGCCCGGGAATTTTTCCAAACGTTAGCTGAAATTCAATTTGAATCGGGCTACCCGTATATTTTATTTGAAGATACCGCCAATAGAGCCAATCCTATTGCAGGGCGAATTAATATGAGCAACTTGTGCTCAGAAATTCTGCAAGTTAATCGCCCTAGCCTGTATGAAGAGGATTTAAGTTACCAAGAAATTGGTAAAGATATCAGCTGCAATTTAGGGTCTATGAATATTGCCAAAACCATGGATTCACCGAACTTTGCACGATCCATCGAAGCTGCTGTCAGAGCACTTAGTGCCGTGTCCGATATGAGCGATATTCGTTCTGTACCGTCTATTGCACAAGGAAACCGTCAATCCCACGCTATTGGCCTTGGGCAAATGAACTTACATGGCTATTTAGCCCGTGAACATATTCATTATGGTAGTGAAGAAGCACTTGATTTTACCAATATCTATTTTTATACAGTGACTTATTACGCCCTAAAAACATCAAACCAATTAGCAATTGAGCGCAAAACCGCCTTTGTTGGCTTTGAGCACTCCACTTATGGCTCAGGTGACTATTTTAATAAATATATCAACGATATTTGGTTACCAAAGACACAAACCGTGCAGGAATTATTCCGACGTTCGGGTATCGAAATTCCCACACGAGAAGACTGGCAAGCCTTAAGACAATCAGTGATCACCTATGGTATTTACAACCAAAACTTGCAAGCCATCCCCCCCACAGGGTCTATTTCCTATATCAATAATTCCACATCTAGCATTCATCCAATTGTTTCTCGTATAGAGATCCGTAAGGAAGGGAAGATTGGTCGAGTCTATTATCCGGCCCCATTTATGGATAACGAGAATCTCGAGTATTACCAAGATGCCTATCAAATCGGCCCTGAAAAAATTATTGATACCTATGCGATGGCCACCCAACACGTTGACCAGGGCTTATCGTTAACGCTCTTTTTCAAAGATGATGCCACAACGCGAGATATTAACCGAGCACAAATCTACGCATGGAAAAAAGGCATAAAAACTTTGTATTACATACGATTACGTCAAACCGCTTTGGAAGGTACTGAAGTTGACGGCTGCGTATCTTGCACTCTGTAATAGGAATCAGAATATGACCACCAATACATCCGCAGCCCCTGTGAAGGCAATCAACTGGAACCGCATTCAAGATGATAAAGACCTTGAGGTTTGGAACCGCCTCACCTCTAACTTCTGGTTACCCGAAAAAGTCCCGCTATCCAACGATATCCCATCGTGGAATACCCTCACTGAAGCAGAAAAAAAGCTGACTATACGTGTCTTTACCGGTCTAACACTGCTTGACACCATTCAAAATACGGTTGGTGCGCCTTGTTTGATGCCTGACTCACAAACGCCCCACGAAGAAGCCGTTTTATCCAATATTAGCTTTATGGAAGCGGTACATGCGCGCTCTTACAGTTCTATTTTCTCCACCTTATGTTCCACCAGCGATGTCGATGAAGCTTTTCGTTGGAGTGAGGAGAATAATGCATTACAGAATAAAGCTAAAATCATTCTTTCTTATTATTGTGATTCACATCCATTAAAGAAAAAAGTGGCGAGTGTCTTTTTGGAATCTTTCTTATTCTATTCTGGGTTTTATTTACCTATGTATTGGTCAAGCCGTGGCAAACTCACAAATACTGCTGACTTAATTCGATTAATCATTCGAGATGAGGCGATTCATGGTTATTATATTGGCTATAAATTCCAAAAATCATTATTGAATTATGATGAAAAAACACAATCAGAAATAAAGAATTTTACTTTCTCATTATTATTCGATTTATATGAAAATGAAGTAAAATATACCCAAGAGTTATATGACCCCGTAGGCTGGACAGAAGATGTTAAAAAGTTCTTACACTATAATGCCAACAAGGCTTTAATGAATTTAGGTTATGAAGCCTTATTCCCTGATACAGTCACAGATGTGAGTGCGGCAATATTATCTGCATTATCCCCTGACGCGAATGAAAATCATGATTTCTTCTCAGGTTCAGGTTCTTCTTATATTATTGGCAAAGCTGTCAGCACAGAGGATGATGACTGGAACTTTTAATCAATTGATTAATTTATTTTACATTTAACTTAAAGCATCAATGCCAAACATACCCTGATGAATAATAATAACTTTATTTTTTAGGGTATTTTTTAGACTAAAAAATACTCAAATCAGTTCGTTTTTTATAGGGATATCTGTTTGATTGCTCATTTTTAATGAATTAATCAGGCATTTTTTTCATTTCTCTATTTTAAAACCCGAAAATAAGTTAATAAAATTAATGATTCTGGTGTTTTATCTTATTTATTTTCATTCGCTAATTATTACATTATTGTTGTCTAAAAATTATCATCATTAATTCACTAAATCTCGTTTGATTATTTTTAATTCTGTCAAAATAAATACAGTCTCACCAGCAAGTTAACTATCTCTATTAATTTTCATATTATTGCTCATACTCGCTACTTTCTTTTGATTATTTGAATGATATTCAGCATTTTTGACACTCATTTTTTTGATTAATTCTGCTTAACCAAGGGTTGTCAGGAGTTTTTATTATGCTAGGGTTTATTGCTTGCAATTTTTACTAATAATCTAATCAGGAGCATTTGAATTTAAACCATAATGAATAAACCCATTAAATTAAAATAGGAATTTCTGCCCTAATAATTTTCAAGCGATAGCCTACGTTTAGGTCTCAATAGGCTCGACTATCATCATTGAATCAACATTATTCATTTGGGCTCCAACTCTTTTGTTGATTGAAAATTGGGTAAATAATATATGGCAATAAAATTAGAAGTTAAAAATTTATATAAAATATTTGGGGAAAATCCTGACTCCGCATTTAAGCTTTTAGAATCAGGAATGGACAAAGATGCTATCTTTGAAAAAACGGGCCTCACGGTCGGTGTTCAAGATGTGAATCTGGCGATTGAAGAAGGCGAAATCTTCGTAGTCATGGGGCTTTCGGGTTCAGGGAAGTCCACTTTGGTGCGCCTCCTCAATCGCCTGATTGAACCTACCAGCGGCCAGGTGCTGATTGATGGGCAAGATATCTCTAATATTTCCGACAAAGCGCTGCGTGAAGTACGTCGAACTAAAATCAGTATGGTATTCCAATCCTTTGCGTTAATGCCACACATGAATGTGATTGATAATACAGCTTTTGGCATGGAACTTTCTGGCATTTCAAAAGAAGAACGCTATAAAAAAGCAATGGATGCACTGAATCAAGTTAACCTCGATAAATGGGCTAACTCATTCCCTGATGAGCTTTCTGGCGGAATGCGCCAACGCATTGGCTTAGCTCGAGCACTCGCTAATGACCCTGATATTCTTTTAATGGATGAAGCCTTTTCTGCTCTTGACCCACTCATTCGAACAGAAATGCAAGATGAATTGCTTTCTTTACAAGGTGATAAACAACGCACTATCGTTTTTATCTCCCATGACCTCGATGAAGCTATGCGAATTGGTGACCGCATTGCCATTATGCAAGGTGGCGTGGTCGTTCAAGTCGGAACACCCGATGAAATACTGAATAACCCTGCCAATGACTACGTCAGAACTTTCTTCCGTGGAGTTGATATTAGCCAAGTATTCAGTGCCAAAGATATAGCGCGAAGACGCCCTAATGCATTGTTGCATATCGCGCCTGGCTTTGGGCCTCGTTCAGCCTTAAAAGTGCTTAATGATGAAGACCGCTACCATGGCTATTTGCTCTCACGCGGCCATACTTTTGCCGGTGTTGTATCCATTGAATCCTTAGAAAAAGCGCTGCATGACAAAGCCGGAATTGAAGCTGCCATTTTGCCAGATATCGAGCCGATTCAAGGTGATACCTCCTTAAATGAAGTCATCTCGACGATTGCACAAGCACCTTGTGCGGTCCCTGTCGTCAACGAAAAAAATCGTTATTTAGGGGTGATTTCGAAAGGCATGCTACTACAAGCACTGGATAAGGAGACGCCAAATGAGTAAGCAAAATCAAGAAAATACCATCGACCAACAGGATCCATGGGCCGATACTCAAGTTGAGCAAACGCCAGAACAAACGCCTGAAACAACCTCATCAGACGATCCATGGGCAACAAGCTCCACGCCAGACCAAAGTGCTTCAGATGATCCATGGGGTGGCTCACCCACAACAGATTCAGGATCCAGTGATTGGCTTGATGCAGCTCCAACAGATAGCATCGTACCCGATCAGTTTAATATTATGGATCCTTTCCAGCATACGCTTATCCCCCTTGATTCATGGGTTGCCCATGCCATCGATTGGGTTGTTCTCAACTTCCGTCCTGTATTTCAAGGAATACGAGCGCCCATCGATTTTATTCTCAGTGGGTTTGAACAATTTCTCACCTCGCTACCGTCTCCCGTAGCCATTATCATTTTTGCATTACTTGCTTGGCAATTTGCAGGACGAGCAATGGGAGTTGCCACCTTTGTTTCGATGATAGCCATTGGAGCAATTGGTGCATGGTCGGAAGCGATGGTGACGTTATCGCTGGTACTCACCTCATTGATGTTTTGTATTGTGATAGGGCTACCGTTGGGGATTTGGCTAGCGCGCAGTGATAGAGCCTCCAGAATCATTCGCCCATTACTTGATGCAATGCAAACCACCCCTGCATTCGTCTATTTAGTGCCGATCGTCATGTTATTTGGTATCGGTAATGTGCCAGGCGTCGTCGTCACCATTATATTTGCATTACCGCCGATCATTCGTTTGACCATTTTAGGGATCAAGCAAGTCCCTGCCGATTTAATTGAAGCCGCGGAATCATTCGGCGCAAGCCCTCGTCAAATGTTGTTTAAAGTGCAATTACCACTCGCTATGCCAACCATTATGGCTGGGGTTAACCAAACCTTAATGTTAGCGCTGTCAATGGTGGTTATCGCATCAATGATTGCAGTCGGGGGCTTAGGCCAAATGGTCTTAAGGGGGATAGGCCGCCTTGATATGGGCCTCGCATCCGTCGGGGGTGTCGGTATTGTGATCCTCGCCATCATTTTAGACCGCCTTACCCAATCTTTAGGGCAAGATACTCGTGGTAAAACACCGACTCGTTGGTATCAGAAAGGCCCTATAGGACTGGTCGTACGCCCATTTTGCAAAAAAACAATTAATTAAAACATCCTCCATTCACCTGAGTGCCATTCACTTGGCACTTAACTTGGCTCTTCCCATTACAGCCAAGCTAGCTGCGAAATAAAACAGAGGGAACAATATAATGAAACATAAAATCATTCTTGCATCTGCACTGACAGCCATATTTACCGTTCCATTGGCAACCGCTAACGACCTACCTGGTAAAGGAATAAAAATTAATCCTGTACAAAGTACAATCAGTGAAGAAACATTCCAAACACTGATCGTTGCAAAAGCCCTTGAGGAACTCGGCTATGATGTTCAGCCTATCAAAGAGGTCGACTATAACGTAGCTTATGCATCCATTGCGAATGGTGATGCAACTTACTTAGCCACCAGCTGGGTTCCTTTGCATAATGCCCAGTATGATTCTGCTGGCGGTGATAACGTGTTCTATCGTCAAGGGAATTATGTCGTCAATGCGGCTCAAGGCTACCTCATCGACAAAAAAACGGCTGAAAAATACAATATTACCAATGTGGAACAACTCAAAGATCCTAAAATTGCCAAACTCTTTGATTCAAATGGCAATGGTAAAGCCGATTTAACAGGCTGTAACCCAGGCTGGGGTTGTGAAGCCGCCATTAATAATCATTTAAAAGCCTATGATCTCGAAAAAACAGTTGATCACAACCAAGGTAACTACGCGGCAATGATGGCAGATACCATTACCCGATATAAAGAAGGTAAGCCTATTTTATACTATACATGGACACCTTACTGGATCAGTGATGTGCTCAAGCCTGGTCGTGATGTGGTCTGGCTAGAAGTGCCTTTCTCTTCAATGCCAAACGGTGAAAAAACAGACACGACGTTACCTAATGGAAAAAACTATGGTTTCCCACCGAATACCATGCATATCGTGGCTAACAAAAAATGGGCTGCGGATAACCCTTCAGCAGCAAAATTATTTGAAGTGATGAAGCTGCCTATTGCGGATATCAATGCGCAGAATTTAAGAATGCATAACGGGGAAGCCTCACAAGCGGATATTCAACGTCACACAAATGCTTGGATAAAAGCTCACCAATCGACATTTGATGGCTGGGTGAAAACAGCGAAGGAAGCCGCTAAGTAAGCATAAATCACATAATAAAATGCCTAAAGCCACCCGCTAATCTGGGTGGTTTTTTGTATCAATGGCAAAAAGAAATAAACCAAGGTAATGAATTTTGTTTATAGTAGTCGCCTAGCTAATATTAGGTAACCCACATGAAACAGACCCAAACTGCTGAGCTAACAACGGGCCTCACAATTTTGATGGCCATTGCGACAGGCCTTGTCGTTGCCAGCAACTATTATGCCCAACCACTGTTAGATACCATTGCTGCTCAATTTAACCTGACAACTAATATGGCAGGGTTTATTGTCACAGCCGCACAGCTTGGCTACGCAGTCGGTTTACTGTTTTTAGTTCCTCTAGGGGACTTATTTGAACGAAAACGCCTAATATTATTTATGACGTTTCTTTCCGCTTCAGGCTTACTCATTACTGCTCTTTCAACCAATATTTGGCAAATCCTATTAGGAACGGCACTCACAGGACTATTTTCTGTTGTTGCTCAAGTACTTATTCCAATGGCAGCCTCCATTGCACACCCCAATAAACGGGGGAAAGCCGTTGGGATTATTATGAGTGGCTTACTGCTGGGGATTTTACTGGCGAGAACGGTATCTGGCGCAGTGGCAATGGTAGGAGGCTGGCGAGCGATTTATTGGGTCGCATTTGTTTTATTAATTATCTTATTAATTGTATTAGCGATTAAATTACCTCGCTATCATCAAAAAGCCAATCTTAACTACTTTCAATTACTTTGCTCTATTGGTCGCTTATTTTTTAGTACACCTGTTTTAGCTGTCCGAGCCTCACTGGGTGCACTTTCTTTTGCCAATTTTGGTTTACTGTGGACAGCAATGGCATTTTTATTAGCGAGCCCCCCATTTAACTACTCTGAAGGAACTATCGGTTTGTTTGGCCTTGTTGGTGCAGCGGGCGCATTGATGGCATCTCAAGCAGGGCACCTTGTGGATAAAGGTAAAGGCAAGATAATCACCACAATTGGACTCGTTTTATTACTGCTCTCCTGGTTACCCATTGGCTTAGCAAAACACTCCTTGATCGCCTTTATTATTGGCATTTTAGTTCTTGACCTTGCCGTTCAAGCTGTCCACGTTACCAGCCAAAGCACCTTATATCGAATTATGCCTGAAGCGCGTAACCGCCTCACTGCAGGGTATATGACCAGTTATTTTATTGGTGGCGCACTCGGCTCGTTATTATCAGGTTATGCCTATGAGCGCGCAGGCTGGGAAGGAGTCGCAATTGCAGGCGTTAGTTTAACGGCCTTAAGCTTAATTATTTGGGTCATTGGTATCCGATTTGATCCAACTATCGCGGCTTCAGATGAATAATGCGTTTTCCTTTTCTGCGGCTGTTAACATTTTGTTTTAAATGTTATCAGCCGCACGTTAATACTTAAAAATACATAATATATTCAGAGTGGAATCATCACTTTTCTTACTCATATTTATGCATAATCAATAAATTACCATCAATAATTCAAGATAATAGTTATATGTTGTTATTATTACCATGGCAAAAGTTAACAAATGACACTGTTAAACAAATACTATAGCTCTTCAGTAAGGTATAATTATTGTTAATTCAATAAGTAATTACTGGTAATAATAATTATACAAAATTAAAAAATAGGTACTTACACTTAGATGATCACAATATCTATCTAACTTGTAATTATTGGGTAATAAAAAAAATGGTATTGAGTTAATACGATGTGATTATATATTGTTTTATATGGTTTTGTTTGACGTATAAATTGCATTTATTTTGGTTAAATTATAGCCAAATAAACTTAAATAGGCTAGAAATGCACTTTGCGCTATACTGAAATCCATAAATTACATTCATAATATTTATGAATCATGTATCATTATCAAAATAAAATCATCGATATTAATTAAGTATAATTGCTAATTCTATCTTTTAATATACCATTTAGATGGTTGATGACAGTTGTAATCTTACCAACTGAAACTAATAAGGTATCCAAATAATGGAAAGTTCATTTACACCGACAGAAGAGCTTTTAAATGCTCGTGTCGCGCAACAAGATACACACGAAAAACCGATCCCGTATCAAGAGATACTCTTAACACGCTTATGTATGCATGTTCATGGAAAATTACTTGAATCTCGTAATAATATGCTACGAGCTCAAGGAATTAATGAAACACTTTTCATGGCCTTAATGATCTTAGATACAAAAGATTCACGCAGTATCCAACCTTCTGAGCTCAGTGCAGCGCTTGGTTCATCTCGCACCAATGCGACACGCATCGCTGATGAACTCGAAAAGAATGGTTGGATTGAACGTAAAGAAAGTCACAATGATAGACGTTGTCTACATTTGCACCTCACCGAAAAAGGCTCAGAGTTTTTAAGTGGTTTGTTACCGCCACAACATCGAGCGTTAATCGATATCTGGTCAGTTTTAGAAGCTGATGAAAAACAACAGCTTGATAAACTAATGCGTAAATTACTGACAAAACTGGATACTATAAAAGATTAACCATTATTTTTGTAAGGTTAATGTATTTGAGGCATTCGAAGGCTTAAAAGCAAAAAAAAACTTTTCAGCCTACAATATTTCATTATCCTTTCAACCTTGTGCTTTACGATATTCCCATCAAGCAACAAAATCATTTGTAGTCTCAGTTTCCAGTGGTTATTACTAGCTACTGGAAACAACCGTGATCCTTATCCATCAAAAATGGAGTAATACCAGTATGAGTTCCCCTGAGGAAATGCAACAAACGCAAGCTCCCCAACGAAATAAAAAAAGACAGCGCAAAAATGCCTTAATGTTTTTAACGTTTATTTTTATCGCTATTGGCGTGGGTTGGGGCGTTTACTGGTATTTAGTCCTTCGCCATTATGAGTCAACGGATAACGCTTACGTTGCTGGTAACCAAGTGCAAATTCAATCCCAAGTATCAGGGAGCGTCATGACCGTTAACGTTGATAATACTGACTTCGTACAAAGCGGCACTGTGCTAGTTGAACTTGACCCTCGAGATGCTGAACTTGCACTGGATAAAGCCAAAACCGAACTGGCAAATAGTGTACGCCAAACCCGCCAGCACATTATTAATAGCCGCCAGCTGCAAGCTAATATTGATGTTAAACGTTCTGAATTAGGACGTTTACAAAACGACCTAAAACGCCGTGAAGTGCTAGGTAGTAGTAATTTAATTGGTAAAGAAGAGCTACAACACGCCCGTGAATCAGTCGTCAGCGCAAAAGCCGCATTGGACATGGCAGTTGAACAATATAATGCTAACCAAGCGATCGTGCTTAACTCGCCCATTGAAAAACAACCCGCAGTAGAACAGGCTGCGACTCAAGTTCGTAATGCATGGCTAGCCTTACAACGCACCAAAATTGTTAGCCCAGTAGACGGTTATGTCTCTCGCCGTAGTGTGCAAATTGGCTCACAAATCACCCCATCAACACCATTAATGGCTATCGTTCCATCGAGTGGCATGTGGATTGATGCAAACTTTAAAGAAACGCAACTTGCAGATATGCGTATCGGCCAACCAGCGAAAGTAACAGCCGACTTCTACGGCAAGGACGTGGTCTTTAACGGTACCGTGGTCGGTTTAGACATGGGAACGGGAAGTGCATTTTCATTATTACCTGCACAAAACGCCAGTGGAAACTGGATAAAAGTAGTACAGCGCCTGCCCGTACGTATCGCGTTAGACCCTGCGCAACTTGAAGAACGCCCATTGCGTATCGGTTTATCCACTGAAGTGACGATTGATACTCTCAATAAAGATGGCAAAGTACTGTCAAAAGGCATGCGCGATGCGCCAGCTTACCATACATCTGCATTAGCGGTGGATATGTCTCCTGCGGACAAAATAGTTACTGAGATAATTAATAATAACGCTGGGAACAAATAATTGGGGGCGCAACTGACATGACAGCACCGCTCACTGGTTCAAAACTGGCTTGGATGACTATCGCCCTTTCCTTGGCGACCTTTATGCAAGTACTTGACTCAACCATTGCTAACGTTGCTATCCCAACGATTGCGGGTAATTTAGGAGCATCTAACTCCCAAGGAACGTGGGTGATTACCTCGTTTGGTGTAGCAAATGCAATCTCTATTCCCGTTACTGGCTGGCTAGCACGGCGTATTGGTGAAGTTCGACTATTTCTATGGTCAACGGGTCTCTTTGCCTTAACATCTTGGTTATGCGGCATTTCTGGCAGCTTAGAAATGCTAATTTTATTCCGTGTACTTCAAGGTTTAGTCGCAGGGCCACTGATCCCTCTATCCCAAAGCCTACTTCTGAACAACTACCCCCCTGCCAAGCGCAGCATGGCACTGGCACTTTGGTCAATGACCATTGTTGTGGCTCCAATTTGCGGGCCCATTCTTGGGGGCTATATTAGTGACAACTACCATTGGGGATGGATATTCTTTATCAACGTCCCATTCAGTGTGGCGATTATCTTTGCCATCATGCGCACTTTAAAAGGCCGTGAAACAAAAGTTTCCATCCAACGCATTGATACTATTGGTTTAGTCTTACTGGTTGTCGGGATTGGTGCACTGCAAATCATGCTCGACCAAGGGAAAGAGCTGGATTGGTTTAACTCAACCGAAATCATTGTCTTGACGGTGATCGCCGTTGTGGCGATAGCCTTCTTAATTGTCTGGGAGTTAACTGACGACCACCCTGTCATTGACCTCTCTCTATTTAAGGAACGTAATTTTACCATCGGCTGCTTATCACTCAGCCTCGCCTATATGCTGTACTTTGGTACCATCGTCTTGCTCCCGCAGTTGTTGCAAGAGGTCTATGGTTATACTGCAACATGGGCGGGCTTAGCCTCTGCACCCGTTGGGTTATTGCCGCTACTGATCACGCCAATTATCGGTAAATTTGGTAACCGCATTGATATGCGTTATTTAGTGACATTCAGCTTTATTATCTATGCTGTCTGTTACTACTGGCGTGCTTATACCTTTGAACCAGGTATGGGCTTTGCAGCAGCTGCCTGGCCGCAATTTGTTCAAGGCCTCGCGATTGCCTGCTTCTTTATGCCATTAACCACCATTACCTTATCGGGGTTACCCCCTGAAAAAATGGCATCGGCATCTAGCTTATCTAACTTTACCCGAACGCTAGCGGGGGCAATTGGTACCTCGATTACCACGACAATGTGGACACAAAGAGAATCCATGCACCATGAAAATCTTGCAGAATTTGTCAATCCATACAATCCAAATGCGCAGCATATGTACAGTGAATTGGCTCAGATTGGCATGAATGAGCAGCAAAGTGCAGCTTACTTAGCGAAAACCATTACAGATCAAGGCTTAATCTTATCAGCTAATGAAATTTTCTGGTTATCCGCAGGGATCTTTATTTTACTGATGGTGATCGTCTGGTTCGCTAAACCACCATTTGGCGCTGGGTCGAAAGACGGTGGTGGCGCTCACTAACTTCAAATTAACCCTACATTTCCGTGTAGGGTTAATTTTGCTTCATTTTTTCCCATCAAATACACTAGTTCAACCATTAATCTGCTTAGGTAAACGCTCATGAAATCATGGATTGAAAACAGTCAGGTATTAGCATTGATTAATACAATAAGTGATATTCAGGCGGAGCAATTCCGCAGAAAACTTATTTGCTATGTCAACCAATACCAAGAGGTTTATCCATTCGATATTTTGGACGATGTTCAAGCCTATATGCAGTTAAAGTTAGAGGCTGATGACTTGAATTTTAATACAGTCCCCGATGAAATTAAGCAGGCTCTTACAGAAGGTTATTACGAATACTGCATCAGTTTAAACGAAATATCTGCGGCATATATGATAGTAACTAAATCCACACCATTAACGCGTTTAGATCTCATTCAGTTCACTAATCACTTATTAGAAGCTTATTCATGTAATTATCCAGAAAATGAATTTCTCGTGCCGAAACTTGCTGAGTTTGCAGATTTATTTACTCACTAACCAAATAGTAGATAGAAAAAAGCCATACGTGAAAACGTATGGCCTTAGGAATCATATCGATAAGACAATTATTTAACTTGGTTTTGCTGCCACCATTGTGCCAACATCACCCCTGTAGCAACAGAGACATTCAGGCTTTCAACTTTGCCCGTTCCGCCGATAAACAGGCTCATATCCCCTTGATCCCACGTACTATCGCTCAAACCATCACTTTCTTGGCCTAAAACAAGCACCATTTTGGCTGGCAATTTTGCTTTTGCTAAATCTTGGCTGCCTTTATGGCTTGACGTGGTCACAATGGTGTAACCCGCTTTGCGGAATTTCTCTAATGTGGACGTTAAACCGTCAGCATCAATAGCTTTAATGTGCTCAGCACCGCCCTCTGCGGTACGAATTGCCGCACCAGATTCCAACATGCCCGCATCTTGTAAAATCACACCTTGCACACCAAAGTGGGCGCAACTACGCATGATCCCGCCTAAATTATGTGGGTTACCAACATCTTCCAGCGCTAATACACAATCTTTTTCTGCGGCTTGTGCTAAATATGCATCTGCGCTCATGCCGCCTCGTTTTTTGATAATAAAGCACACGCCGCCATGGTGTTCTGTTCCAGAGGCTTTCGATAACTCTTCATCATCAACAACATGGTAAGCTTTACGGTTTGCTGCCATCCATTTCAGGGCATCACGAAAACGTGGGGTGACAGATTGCAAGAACCATGCGCGAACAATGGCATCTGGTCGATTTTTAAACATCGCTTGGCACGCATTTTCGCCGTAAATTCGGGTCTCTTCTTGGCGTTGCTTGCGCAGTTGCTCAGGGTCGATTTGGCTTTTGCCAACAATCCCACCATGGTCATTTTCAAATTCTTCGCTATCTGGTTTAGAAACAGTGCGCCACGGAGAACGCTCACGCGGTGTACTCTCGCGGTTATCTGAACGGCGTTCTTGGCGGCCACCTTCAGGGCGATTTGAACGCCCCCCTCTTTCTTGACGGCCACCATCACGTCGATCACCACCGCGTTTATCGCTACCACCACGTCTATCATCGCGACCACCGTCACGACCGCCACGGCGTTTATCGTTACCTTTGTTGTCCTGCTCTTCGCTGCGGACATACATCACTTTTACTTTGCCGTTTTTACCACTAAAATCATTCGAGTCGTTCATCACTATCCCCTACTAAGCTATGGCGCGAAGATTACATGATGTTGCAAGGCTACGCTACCGATTCGCGCTATTATCTCACCGAAAAGTTATTGAATATACCTCTATCGCATAGAAATCGTTTTGCGTACAATATGCGGCTTATTTTATGGCCTGTAAAACAGTAATCGAACATGACACCTAATGCCGTTTATCACCTCCGCCAGCAACGCCTCGCCTTATCGACAAAACCTTTTAAAGCAAGGGGCTGTCGCGTAAAACGCTGCCAATATTGCTTGCTACCCATTCCGCAATGCCTGTGTCAAAAAACGGCGTCCGCTCAAGCGAAAAGCCAATTTTGCTTAATCATGTTTGATGGTGAAGTATTTAAACCTAGCAACACGGGAAAACTGATCGCGGATGTTCTGCCTGACACCCTTGCTTTTCAGTGGTCAAGAACAGCTCCAGATGCACTACTTTTAGCAGCCTTACAGGATGATACCCGCCAGCCTTATCTCATATTCCCTGAAAGCTATGCACAAGAAAACCGTGTTGTCGTGAATGAACCGAACATCTCTGATAAGCCAGCTTTATTTATTCTATTAGATGGAACCTGGCCTGAAGCGCGCAAAATGTTCCGCAAGAGCCCGTACCTCAATAACATTCCAATGCTATCCATCAATACAAAAGCTCGGACAGACTACCTGCTACGCACACCATCCCGTGAAGAACAGCATTGCACTGCAGAAGTTGCCGCAACCATATTAGAGCTTGCTGGTGATATCCAAGCCTCACAGCAGTTATTTAGTCATTTTAGCCTGTTTCGCCAAAAATACCTTGAAGGGAAACCCCATCACCCTGTGGCACAAATGGTGTTAAACGCAGCGGTTCCCTAACTATTTTTAGGGACTGTTTTCACGATTTTTTTCGTAAGCAGTTCCAAGAAATAGCAACTTTCGGATAAACGTCATCATAAAACGTGAAGGTGCTTGTATAAATTAATTAAATTCACCAGATAAACTAGCGCAATATAAAAGATAGGGCATAGTATTCATAAGTATTACTCAGCCTCTTTTTATCTCTTGAACGATTATACCGTTCACCAAGCGAAGGGTTATCTTTATGGGTTTAGTGAGTCAGTTAGAATCTTTATTCAGGCCAAAATCAATTGTGGTCATTGGCGCCTCTGAAAACCCGAGCCGTGCAGGTTCGGTGATGATGAAAAACCTTCTCACCAGCGGCTTTAAAGGGCCGATTCTCCCAGTTAATCCAAATCGTAGCTCCGTCTTGGGGGTACTGGCCTATCCCTCTATTGACAAGCTTCCACTCAAACCTGACCTTGCGGTAATTTGTACACATCATTCGAGAAATATTACTTGTTTACAGCAACTTGGTGAAGCTGGCTGCAAAGTTGTCATTATCTTATCATCCCCTTCCATTCAATTTAATGAATTAAAAAAGGTGGCTCAGCAATACCAAATTCGGCTTTTAGGCCCTAATAGCTTAGGCTTTTTAGCGCCATGGCAAGGTTTAAATGCCAGTTTTTCTCCTATTCCAATACTCAAAGGCAAACTAGCTTTTATTTCCCAATCTGCGGCAGTTTCTAATACTGTACTTGATTGGGCAAGGCATCGTGATATCGGTTTTTCCTATTTTATCGCTCTGGGTGATAGTATCGATATTGATATTGATGACTTACTGGATTACTTAGCCCGCGATAGCAAAACCAGTGCAATTTTGCTTTACCTTGAAAACATCAGTGATGCACGACGCTTTTTATCGTCATCACGCAGTGCATCACGTAACAAGCCTATTCTCGTCATAAAAAGTGGTCGAACACGCAAAGCCCAAGAGCTTTTAGGGGAAAAACCCAGCTTGGATGCCGCCTATGATGCCGCTATCCAACGCGCGGGGCTATTACGGGTGCAAGATACCCATGAAATGTTTTCTGCAGTTGAAACACTAAGCTATATGACCCCACTACGGGGTGAACGTTTATCAATCATGAGCAATGGTGCCGCGCCTGCAGCCATGGCACTGGATGAACTTTTACAGCGTAATGGTAAGCTGGCCAAACTCAGTATTGAAACCGAAAATGAACTCAGTGCCCTACTTCCACTTGACCTCTCTACACAAAATCCGATTGACTTGGGTGATGATTCCACAGTAGATCGCTACATTAACGTATTAAACAAAATGCTCGATAGCCATGATCATGATGCTCTTTTATTGATCCATACCCCCAGCGCGATCACTGAAAGCAAGTCCATGGCAGAAAAAATCATTAAAACCATCAAGCAGCACCCTCGAGGAAAATGGCTGACGATATTAACCAATTGGTGTGGTGAATATTCATCCCAAGAATCCCGGCGTTTGTTTAGTGAAGCAGGGATCCCAACTTACCGCACTCCTGAAGGTGCCATAACTGCTTACATGCATATGGTGGAATACCGACGCAACCAAAAACAATTAAAAGAAACACCAGCACTGCCTGTGGGCATCACTGCCAATACACAGCAAGCGCATGAATATATTCAACAAGCATTAAAAAATAACAACTTACATTTAGATACGCATGAAGTTCAACCTATTTTAAAAGCTTATGGGCTACATAGCTTACCCACTTGGATTGCCCACTCAAGTGATGAAGCGATTGAAATTGCTGAGAAAATTGGTTACCCCGTTGCTTTAAAACTGCGTTCTCCCGATATTGTGCATAAATCAGAAGTTCAAGGTGTTATGCTATATCTGAGAAACTCGAAAGAGGTTGAAGATGCCGCAAAAGCGATTATTGAACGTGTCTCCACCAATTTTCCAAACGCTCGCATCGAAGGTTTATTAGTACAAAGCATGGCAAACCGTGCTGGCGCCCAAGAATTACGTATTGCTGTAGAATTAGACCCCGTATTTGGGCCATTGATAATGCTAGGCGAAGGGGGAATTGAGTGGCAACAAGAAAGCCAAGCTGCTGTCGCGTTACCCCCACTAAATATGGCACTCGCGCGTTATCTTGTTATTAACGCAATCAAAGGTTATAAAATTAAATCGCGCAGTGCATTAGAACCGTTAAATATCCCAGGGCTCTCAAGCTTATTAGTCAGAGTCTCAAATTTAATCATCGATTGCCCTAATATTACACGTTTAGACATTCACCCATTACTCGCCTCTGGCGATGAATTTACCCTGCTGGATGTCTCCATGACACTCAGCCCAAGTGATAGCGCAACAACCTCTAGGCTTGCTATTCGCCCTTACCCAAGTGAATTAGAAGAAACCATTCATTTAAAAGATGATTTAAGCTGCTTATTACGCCCAATACTTCCCGAAGATGAACCACTATTGAAGTCTTTTATCGAGCAGGTCACAAAAGAAGATCTCTATTATCGGTATTTTAGTGAAATCAGCGAGTTTACCCATGACGATCTCGCCAATATGACCCAAATAGACTACGACCGTGAAATGGCCTTTGTCGCAGTAAAAAGCCAAAGTTCCACCCCTGAAATTATTGGTGTTGTTCGTGCAATGGCAGATCCTGATAATCAAGAGGCTGAATTCGCAGTATTAGTACGCTCCGATATGAAAGGGCAAACACTGGGCTATCAGTTGATGCAAAAACTGCTTAACTATACCCGCGGTCATGGCATCAAAAAATTAACCGCAATCACCATGCCTGAGAATCGTAATATGATCAGCTTGGCCAAAAAATTGGGGTTTGAGGTTGAAGTACTATTTGAAGATGGTGTTGTAAACCTCACTCTTCATCTTTAACAACGCAGGGATGTGTCGCATAACCTGTATGGAAATTAAACAGATATGCAATTTATTCTAAATGGTTTGACTAAATATGCTATCATCCCTAGATCATTCGCTTAAAAATGTGCGCAAAGCGATTTGCTATTGGACTAATAAGAGAAAATTCACACTGTGATGTTGTCAAAATTAAAACAAGCAAAGCATCAACAATATTTGGTAAGTTTACCTAAACTCTCTCAAGATGTTGATGATGTCAAAACGCTATATAAGACAGAAGATTTTCGTGATGAACTGCTTAAACAAATTTCTCTCGCTGAAAATACTATCTACATTACGGCTTTGTATTTAGAGAAAGATGACGCAGGTAAAGACATTCTTCATGCGCTGTATGCGGCAAAACAAGCTAATACATCATTAGATATCAAGATTCTCGTCGATTGGCATCGGGCTCAACGAGGGCGCATTGGTGCAACCGCAAATTCCACCAATGCAGATTGGTATTACGATGTCTCACAACATTATCCAAATGTCGACATCCCTATCTATGGTATTCCAGTCAATACTCGGGAAGCTTTAGGTGTCTTACATCTAAAAGGCTTTCTTTTTGATGATACCCTATTGTATAGCGGTGCAAGTATCAATGATGTGTATTTACAACGACATGAAAAATATCGTTATGACCGATATCACCTTATTAAAAACAGTCAGCTAACCGCATCAATGCGAAAATTTATTGATGACTCTTTATTACCCGCTGATGCCATTCATCGTCTAAATACAGAAACGCGCCCTAAAACCGCTGAATTTAAGCACCTAATAAAACAATTCCGCTTAGGGCTGCGCGGGTCTTCTTACCAATTTGTCGGTAATGCATCAAATGATGAATTATCCGTAACACCTTTTGTTGGCTTAGGTAAGAAAAACGATCTCAACCGAGTGATCACCCACCTAATGGGCTCAACCAGCGATAAGCTAACTATTTGTACGCCGTATTTTAACCTTCCTGCTGTATTAGTACGGATCATCAGCCGATTACTACGTGATGGTAAACATGTAGAAATTATTATTGGCGATAAAACGGCTAACGATTTCTATATTCCACCTGAAGAGCCTTTCAAAATTATTGGGGCACTTCCTTATCTATATGAAATCAACTTACGCCGCTTTGTTAGTCGCTTACAGCGCTTTATTGATAGCAAACAGCTGACAGTAAGGCTTTGGAAAGACGGTGACAATACTTATCATTTAAAAGGTATGTGGGTCGATAATCAATGGCAATTGATTACGGGTAATAACTTAAATCCGCGAGCATGGGGCTTAGATCTGGAAAATGCAGTCTTAATTCACGATCCTAAGCAACAACTTCAAGATCAACGCCATCATGAATTAGAATGTATCCGCACTCATACAAAAGTCGTTAATCACTATAGGGAATTAGATAGCATTCAAACCTACCCTGTTAAAGTGAAGAAGCTAATTCGTAGGCTACGACGCATACGTGTAGATCGGCTCATCAGTCGTATTTTATAAATTTTCAACAAAGCGTCACTTTAAAGTGGCGCTTTTCAATTTAGGTGACTGGTAATGATCCCTAGTATCATAAGAACATTAATCATTTGCTCGCTAATGTTATCAACAACAGCATGCAGTGGTTTCCATTGGTCTAATGATAACTGGAAAGGTAAAGACAAAGCGCAGCATTTTGCATTCTCCGCGGCGATGGCTGCGGCAGGTAATGCTTATGCAGACAGACAAAATATGTCACATCGTCATGCCGCTCAATTTGGTCTGTTATTTTCTATTTCACTTGGTGCTGCGAAAGAACTCTATGATAGCCGCCCCGAAGGAACGGGTTGGAGCTGGCACGACTTTGCCTATGATGTAGCAGGATCCGTCGCTGGTTATACTTTATACCAATCTCTTAAGTAATCCTTATTCTCAATATCATCCCCTCTATTGCTATTAATACTTCGTCCATCATCGAAGTATTAATTAATGAAAAGTTTATATTTACGCTTTCTACATTAAGGAGAATTCTATGATTGCGGTGATCTTTGAAGCTATTCCAATCCCTGAGCAAAAAACGCGTTATTTTGAACTTGCTGCTGAATTAAAATCTGAACTAGTAAACATTGAAGGTTTTATTTCGGTTGAGCGTTTTCAAAGTATCACCACTGAAGGAAAAATTTTATCGCTGTCTTGGTGGGAAAATGAAGCCGCTGTGATGGAATGGAAACGTCATTTTATGCACCAAAGTGCGCAAAATGAAGGGAAAAAATCCGTTTTTTCTCATTATCGCATTCGAGTTTCACAGACCATAAGGGATTATTCCTTCGATAAAGAGGATAACTACAATGTATGATATTCATGTCATTATTGAAAACCAAGTGGGTACATTAGCATTACTCGCGACAACTTTAGGCCAACATGGTGTTGGTTTAGAAGGTGGCGGGGTATTTTCTGTCGAAGGAAAAAGCCATGCGCATTTTTTAATCACACAGCCTGAAGAAGCTAAAAAGGCACTAGCTAAAGCTGGCATACAAGTAGAAAGCATTTCACAGCCTGTAATTCGTAAGCTAAAGCAAGAACGGCCAGGGGAGCTTGGTGACATAGCACAGTGCCTAGCAAACCACCAAATTAATATCCTAATTCAATATAGTGATCATCATAACAGGCTAATACTTATAACTGACAACAATGAATTAGCCTCAGAAGTAACTAAAAAATGGGATATCCCTAATGATAAAAAACAAAATTAACCAACCCATTGATGAAAATGAGCATTTAGAAAAATCCATTTCAAAAGTTGCCTCCGCTATTGCTGACCCGTCAAGGGTCAGCATTCTCTGCGCTTTAATGGATGGTAGAGCTTGGACAGCGACAGAGTTAAGCGCTGCAGCAAACATTGCACCTTCAACAACCAGTGCTCACCTAACGAAACTTTTGAATAACCACTTAATTAGTTGTTTGTCTCAAGGCAGACACCGTTATTACCGGCTTGCAGGATCGGACATTGCTGAATTGCTGGAAATATTAATGGGGGTTTCGATGAAGCTAGAATATCAGGCTCCAATCTCGACCCCTATTCATTTAAGAAAAGCGCGTACTTGCTATGACCACTTAGCGGGGGAAATAGCAGTTCAGATTTATGATTTTATGGATAAAAATGGCTGGTTTACATCTAAAGAAAATAAATTATCAATGATTGGTATTGAGCAATTTCACAACCTCAATATCAATATTCCAATGCACACTAAACGCAAAATGGCGTGTGCTTGCCTAGATTGGAGTGAAAGACGTATGCACTTAGGTGGAAGCGCAGGTGCTGCATTATTACACGCTTTTGAGCAAAACGAATGGATAGTAAAAACAGCAGGCTACCGTGAGGTTACGTTTACGACAAGTGGCAAAAAAGCTCTAAAACGCATTTTTGGCATTGATATCGTATAAACTTCATCACTAGAGACGTATATAACTTTTACGTTTCGCTATATTGTTCTAATACACCAAGTGGTGAGTGATTATTCGCAGTCTTATGCGATGTGGGTATACTTCCATAATTCTATGCGTTGCTCACTACTTTGTACTCCTCAACTGTATTCATTTAAATGATAAACTTAACAAACGGTATTCAGTAAGCCGTTCCCACTGTCATCCAAAAAAATAAAGTCCCAAGCTGCTACTCGCGTATTTTATATCTGAAATTACACTCACTGAATTAATAGCTTAGTTATAACACCTTGTCCTCTGGTGTCATCCCACTGTTTCCATAACGATGTGAGTTGTTACTCACTACTTTATACCTTGTCGTTACATTCACTATAGCGATAACTGCGGCGGTCTAGAAAGATCGGTATAAATCGCTAACATAATTAAATGCACGAACTATTTTCACTACTTTAAATTAATAGCGAATATTTTTATGACCAGTTTATTTAATCGTGAAACAGTTCGATAAAGATTATGGAATTACTAATATAAAGCTATTTAAGATAGGATTTTTAAATAAACATATAAAACAAAAACCCCGTGATTTTCATCACGGGGTTTCGA